>JABHHM010000214.1 GCA_018671575.1 Methylococcales bacterium
AAATAAATGTCCAAATTGCTTGTTTTTTTGTTCGCCTTTGAGGCGCAAAAATAGGCGTATAGTCGAACTATACAACTATTTTTGCAACAAAAAAGGTGGACAAAAAATAAGCAAGTTGGATGTTTATTTATTGCGAATCCCCTAAGTGCGAATGACGTTTAATGATTATCTGTGCCTATCCGTGATTTTAGAATTATGGATGATTTTAACACAATGATAAAAATCAACAGCCCCTCTAATTGTCATGTTTTTGTTGGTATGTCAGGCGGAGTTGATTCTTCTGTTACTGCTTTATTGTTGTTACAACAAGGATTTCAGGTTAGTGGATTGTTTATGAAAAACTGGGAAGAAGAAGATACTCAGTTTGAATGTTCTGCTGAAGAAGATCATACGGATGCTTTAAAGGTTTGTGAGCAGTTGTCTATTCCTTTGCATACAGTTAATTTTTCACATGAATATTGGGAAAATGTATTTCTCTATTTTATTGAAGAATACAAAAGAGGTAGGACGCCCAATCCAGATGTATTATGTAACCGAGAAATAAAGTTTAAAGTATTTTTAGAACACGCATTGTCTTTAGGGGCTGATTATATTGCAACGGGGCATTACGTGGATACATCAGTAGAAAATAATAGATATAATTTGCTGAAAGGAATCGATTCACAAAAAGATCAAAGTTATTTTTTACATCTTTTAGAACAATATCCATTATCAAAATCACTGTTTCCACTGGGGCAATACCACAAGACTCAAGTCCGAGAAATTGCAAAAAATGCAGGTTTGACAACGTCAGAAAAAAAAGACAGTACAGGAATTTGCTTCATTGGTGAACGTAATTTTCAGAAGTTTTTAAGCCAATATTTACCTGCTCAACCTGGTGATATTGTTACTGATAATCAACAAGTCATTGGTCAACATCAAGGCTTGATGTATTATACCTTGGGACAAAGAAAAGGCTTGGGTATTGGTGGCTTAAATGACTTTAGTGAAGCTCCCTGGTTTGTGGTGGAGAAAGATTTAAAAAATAATCATTTAATCGTTGCTCAAGGTCAAAATCATTCGATGTTATATAGCGATGGATTATGGGTTCATCAAATTCACTGGATTAATGAAATTCCTACTTTGCCCTATCAATGCCAGGCAAAAATAAGGTATCGTCAAGCGGTTCAAGACTGTACAATCAGTCATTCTAATAAATGTTATGTTGTTAATTTTACTCAGCCACAGCGTTCAGTGACACCTGGTCAATCGGTTGTTTTTTATGATGGTGAGGTTTGTTTGGGTGGTGGAGTTATTGAAGGTAAGAGATGAGCACAAAAAACTTCCCTAAATTGAATTTAAAGTCGTAGGATATTTTTAATTATGATGTACTCAGAGAAAGATCAAGTGATTGCATTGGCAGGTATTGTACAGTCTGCCAAACTAGTCAATCAAATTGCAACGACTGGGCTGGTTGATAGTTATGCCGTTGAAACCAGTATTAATAGTGTTTTAATGTTAGATTCTGCATCTGTTGAGTCAGTCTATGGGGATATTCATGGACTAAATACAGGACTAAAACAACTGATTGATCAGTTGTCTGGCACCGCTTCTGCCAATCGTGATATCACTCGTTATGTTTTATCGTTGCTTTATCTTGAGGGGCGACTTAGAAAAAAGCCTGATACATTAAATTCCTTAAAGTCAGGTATTGAGTTTGCCAGCTCACAAGTGAAACATTTTTCCTTGCTTCATACTAATGTGCTTTCTAGTTTGGCTAGTTTGTATGTGAAAACCATCAGTGATTTGGGTCCTAAAATACTGGTTAATGGTGAAAAGAAATTTTTATCTCAAGAAGACAATATATTCAAAATTCGTTCGTTATTATTGGCTGGCATTCGTTCGGCGGTACTTTGGCGACAGTGTAATGGCAGTAAGTGGCAATTATTATTTGGTCGAGCAAAAATATTATCATCGGCAAAAGAATTATTACAACAAAAATCCGAGAAAGAGTTTTTGCATTAAAAAATGGGTATTTTATAGTGGGGCATCTTGTACTATTCTTTTCTATAGGAAGATGATTTCATCAATTCAAAATCATGTGGGGTTCAATTGTGAAAAATATTATAACGGTATTGTTGAGTTTTTTATTGGTTGTTGGCTGTGTGCCTAAAAAAGACGAAGTGAAAAATGATTCTGGATCAAATAACGAGTCTAAGCAATCATCATCTAATGAATTTATTCAGCGCGACAGTTTTTATCTATCTTATAAGAACGATCGACCAAATTATAAGATTTATCAGGTGGCTATACCCTTACCTGAAATTGATGATATCAATGATAAACTTAAATATTTGGCAGGGACTTTTGAATTAAGCAGTATTTTGGTTGATTCATTATATGCTAACGATAAAATCGATGAATTGATTCGTAAAAATGAAGAGTCAATTCGTGATTTAGGTGAACAAATTAAAGGTAAAACTCAAGCAGAGCAGGAAGCAATGTTAGAGCAAAAGCTCACTGAACTTGAAGTAACGCCAGACTTTTTGATGGCAAAACAGGATGTTGATGATAAGTACAAAGAGCTTAAAAAAAGAACAGCTAAGCTAGGAATGGATGCCTTGAAAGATATGATTCTACGAAAGTTAACCAAAGACAATCTCTATAATAACAGCAGTGTGATGACCATGAGTTTTTTTGAGAAAGCCAAGGCACTGAATCAACTTCGACAAGTGGAACAAATATTAAAGCAAATTGAGTTTACTACCAAAGCAATTGCATTGATTAGCAAACGTTCTACAGAAAATATTAAATATGTCGGGCAAGATATTTTTATGTATGTGAGGAATACATTACAAAATCATTTGGCAGATGACTTGTCTGAGTCAGAAGCGATTGACCAGGAAAAAGCATGGCTATTTGATGCAGATGCAGATGTTTTGGTTCAAAAGACATGGTATCAACCTCAGCAGTATTTATTGGCAGAAGTCAGTGTCAATAGATTAAATGACAGTGAGTTTGCTAGAATTGAACCTGGTCGCTATATTCAGGTTGCGGCATTTAATAACTTGTTTTATGCCAAAAAATTTAAAAATGAACTGGATCATGAGGAAATTGAATCATTGCATATCTTTAAAAGAGTGGGGGAACGTTATTACAAAATAGTGGCTGGCCCTGTTTTTTCTAATGAAGATGTTGACTACGAAAAAACATTATTCAATGACTTAGGTTATGAAAATTTGGTCGTGGTTAGATTGGGAGCACCTAAGGCAATGCACAATAAATAAACTATCCATCTTATTGGCACGTCGCATAAGATTCGAGAAATCTCATCTAATCTTTGTTGTCTTTTTTGCCACAAAAATAATTATGTAGAACGACTACACGCCTATTTTGGCAAAAAAAGACAAACAAAATTTCTGTGCAATTTGGATCGTCCCTTATTGCGTGTTACCTAAAAAATAGTTTTATTATGAGATTTAACATCATGAAAGTAGCATCACTTCATCACCTTATTATTTTGTTGGCATTATCCTCACTTTCTGCCTGTAAAACGAATGAAATTAATACGCGTCCAGATACCACAACAGTAAGTGCAAATAGCGATATTGTTATTAAATTACCTGTAAGATATTCTGTTGAAGAATTCAAAACAGTCAATTTAGTGACGCAGTTTTCAGGCGATAAAGAAACTCAAAAATTGATTGATTTAATCGAAACGGAAGTGATGTCGATTAAAAAATTCTCACAATATGCCCGTCATTTTGGTTCCAGAGCTGCTGAGATAGATGAAATGAAACGTGAGATGTCAGGTAATATGGGAGAGGCAAGAATAATGAAAATTCCCGATTATATCCTGGCGGTCAAAGTTAATAAAAATAAAACGTCACAAAAATTATCGGAACAGAAAGAATTATTATTATTTACGGTTGAATTGAAATATCAGATTAATCGAGAAAAAGACAATAAGAACATTAAATCAGGCGTTATTAAAGGTAAGGCAAAACGTTATAAGTTATACAAGGCTCGATGGAATGAGCGTTTGAGGCGTAATTTTTATGACCAGGTCAAAGGCCATGGTTTTAATGGTACCGCAACCAAAGATGATGAAGATGCATTTCGACAAGCCTCGAGAAGAGCTGCAAAAACTTTAATGAACAGAATGGGTAATGCTTTTCCTGCAGGTGGTATTGTAACCAATTGGAGAGCATCGGGGGATTTTCATCAAATTGTCATTGATTCTGGTTTGAATCAAGGGGTTAAAAATAATCAAGTCATGGTTATTTATGTCAATGATGGTGGAATTGATACTCCTATTGCTGCCGTAAAAGTTGAAAGCCTGGCCGAAGATAAGTCAACATTATCACTGATTAAATGGAAACAAGACCCATTTGCCAAAAAAATTATAGAAAAATTAAAAAATTCAAACTATCAAACTCCCAGAAAAACCAATTTTTATGCCGTTAGCTTGGCATTGCCCGAGTAAGTTTTATGACCGAATTGATTAAAACCATTTCTCCCATTGATGGGAAAATTTTATTGGAGCGGTCACTGGCTTCTGCTAAAGAAATTTCAATTGTCTTGGAAAAATCTGCTTATGCACAGCAACAATGGCAGTTGACCAGTATTGAAGAAAGAAAGCAGTTTTGTCATTGTGCGATTGACGAATTGTTGAAAATGCAGAGTGAGATTGCACTTGAAATTACCCAGCAAATGGGGCGGCCAATTCGTTATACCCCAGGAGAAATCAAAGGTTTAGAAGAGCGTGGTCGAGTCATGATTGAGCTGGCAGAAACAGAACTGGCAGATATTTCCATTGAGCAAAGTGAACAATCTTATCGTTCTATTAAACGCCAACCTGTGGGCGTGGTTTTGGTGATTGCTCCCTGGAATTATCCATATTTAACCGCTGTTAATACCATTATTCCTGCAATTATGGCTGGTAATACAGTGATTTTAAAACATTCTGCTCAAACACCACTTTGTGCTGAACGATTTGTTCAAGCTTTTAAACAAGCGGGCGTGCCAGAAGGTGTGATTCAATATTTGCATTTAAGTCATCAGTCAACAGCAGAATTAATTCATTGTGATGAAATTGCTTTCGTAGCATTTACTGGATCAGTTGCTGGTGGACGTGAAATTGAAAAAGCATCGGTGGGTCGGTTCATTGGTGTTGGATTAGAATTGGGTGGCAAAGATCCTGCCTTTGTGAGAGCGGATGCTGATATTTTAAATGCAGTAGAAAATTTGGTTGATGGTGCTTTTTTTAATTCTGGGCAATCCTGTTGTGGAATTGAAAGAATTTATGTGCATCAGAATGTTTATGATGACTTTTTAGAATCTTTTGTTGATTTAACCAAACAATATCAATTGGGTAATCCATTGGAAGAGGAAACAACATTAGGACCTTTGGTGAATGCTAAATCTGCTGAATTTGTCCGACAACAAATTAATCAAGCGGTAAAATTAGGGGCAACAGCCTGTATTAATCCGCAAATATTTTCTGCTGATAAGCTGGGTTCTCCTTACATGGCTCCTCAGGTTTTAACCAATGTTAATCATCAAATGTCAGTGATGACCGAAGAAAGTTTTGGTCCTGTGGTCGGTATTATGAAAGTCAGTGATGACCAACAAGCCATTCATTTAATGAATAATAGTCAGTATGGGTTGACGGCTTCATTATGGACGCAAGATATAGAGCAAGCTAAAATGATGGGGTGTCAAATACAAACAGGCACCGTTTTTATGAATCGTTGTGATTATCTGGATCCAGCTTTGCCCTGGACGGGAGTGAAAAATACTGGACGAGGAATGACCTTATCCGCATTGGGTTACCAACAATTAACTCAAGCCAAGTCTTATAATTTTCGCAGGTAGATCATATGAGTGTAACTGAACTTCAAGGCAATTGGAATTACCCCACAACCATTCGATTTGGTGTTGGTCGAATCAATGAATTATCAGATGTTTGCGCTACTCTAGGCATGAGTTATCCATTATTAGTGACTGATGCTGGATTGATAAAATTAAGTTTGGTGGCAGATATAGTTGAAAACTGTGAATCAAATGGGATGAGGGTGAGTGTTTTTAGTGATGTTAAAAGTAATCCATCTGGTAACAATATTAAAATGGGGGTACTGGCATATAATGCAGGCGGTCATGATGGTGTGATTGCTTTAGGTGGTGGCAGTGCGTTAGATGCCGCTAAAGCCATTGCATTAATGGTGGGGCAAACTCGATCGTTGTGGGACTTTGAAGATGTCGGTGATAATTGGATGCGAGTCGATATTGATGGAATGGTTCCTGTTATTGCCATTCCAACAACCTCTGGAACAGGCTCTGAAGTTGGGCGAGCATCCGTCATTGTCGATGAATCTATTCCTTTAAAGAAAATTATATTTCATCCTAAAATGTTGCCAGAATTGGTGATTGCTGATCCTCAATTGACGGTAGGTTTACCTCCTCAAATGACCGCAGCAACAGGAATGGATGCACTGGTTCATAACTTGGAAGCCTATTGTGCTCCTGCTTATCATCCAATGGCTGATGGCATTGCAGTTGAGGCAATTAAACTGGTTAAGAACTGGATTTTTCAGGCTTATTCTCATGGTGATGATTTGGTGGCGAGAAGTCATATGATGTCGGCTTCAATGATGGGCGCAACGGCTTTTCAAAAAGGATTGGGGGGTGTTCATGCGTTGGCACATCCGCTAGGAGCTGTTTATGATGCACATCATGGACTATTAAATGCTATTTTATTACCTTATGTATTGGTTCGTAATCGTGATGCGATTGAACAAAAAGTCGCTGATTTAGCCTATTTATTGAGTTTGCAAAATTCAACCTTTGATGGTTTTATTGACTGGATTGTTGAATTAAGAGCACAGCTAAACATTCAACATGACTTAAGTTCTATTGTTGGAGATGAGTCCCGAGTCGCTGAAGTGGCTCGTTTAGCAACAGAGGATGCCGCATCAGCTGGAAATCCTTTGTTTTTGTCCGCTGAAGATTATTCTCAAGTCTTAACTAACGCCATTCGTGGTGATTTGTAATGCCTATCTGTTTATTACCACTCCTAATCTAATAGCACTTTTCATTTTTTCTACTAAACTAGTAAAGAATTATATTATTTACTAGGAGGATGTCCGAGAATGCAGATTTTCTTCAGAACAAGGAAAAATTTGGCGAAAAAGCGCAGTTTACAGGTGTAAATGAGCATTTTGAGCCAGATTTTAACGCAGTTCTGGAGGAAAGATACATTTTCGGACAGCCTCCCAGCAGCAAAGGAATGGGAAAAATATGCCTGAATATCCCCTAATTATTCAACCTGAAATTTTATTTGACATTATTGATGATGAAAATATCGTTATTATAGATGTTGGTTCTCCTAAACAATACAATGAGGGGCATATCAAAAATGCAGTAAATTTACCTTATTCTGAGTTTGTGGTGACTCGGGGAGATGTGGAGGGCGCAATTGCAGATGATGAGCATATTATTGAAATATTTTCTAAAGCAGGTATAGATCGAGAGAAACCAATATTTGTTTATGATGGCACTAATAATTCAAGAGCTTGTCGTTTTATTTGGACAATGCATGTGATGAATCATTACAATATTTCGTTGATTGATGGTGGATTGGGTTATTGGAAAAGTAAAGGATACCCCGTTACACATGAGCCACACCGTAATACATCAACCATTTATATCATTGAGCATGGTCGTGAAGCAATTGCGGATAAAAATTTCGTGGTTGAAAATATGCTTAACAGCAAAAACATATTATTGGATACGAGGTCGGTTGAAGAATACCAAGGGAAGAAAAAAATAGGTAAGGTAAAAAAAGCAGGTCATATTCCAGGTGCAATTAATCTTGACTGGGAAAACTTTTTTGACCCAAAGAACCATAATAGAATTGTTGATGAACAAACCTGTAAAAAATTATTGTTAACCAATCGACTTTTTTCTAAAAAGAAAAAAATAGTGGTGTATTGTCAGTCTCATCTTCGATCAAGTCATACCTATGTTGTCTTAAAGTCGTTAGGTTATAAGGATGTACTTGGTTTTGAAGGTAGTTGGTCTCAGTGGTCAGCAGACTCAAGTGTTGAAGCCAATGTTTCTGAAAGCAAACCCTTGTATGATCGTGGTCAAGGTTCTGATCCCAAAAATAATATTTTACCGCTGATTATTACTGCCGAGGAGCTGGATCAAAAAAGGCAGGAAAAAAATATTTTAATCGTAGATCTTGCATTGCCAGGTATTTATAAAAAAGGTCATATACCCAATGCTGTTCGGCTCGATTACCCCAGTATTTTATACCAACATGATAATTGTGATTGTGATATTCCCAGTGAAAAAGAGCTTTCCCGTGCAATGTCTGTTTTAGGTTTACGGCCAGAACACCATGTAGTGACTTACGATAGGCAGGGCGGGGCAATGGCAACTCGTTTCTTGTGGACGTTAGAAGCACTGGGACATAAAAATTATTCATATCTGAATGGTGGTTTGGGTATTTGGTCTGATTCAGGTTTTGTAGTGTCAGAAGAAGACTATTTTGTAGAATCGACAAATTATATTGCAAAAAGACAAGATGAGTGTCTTATTTTTAAAGATGATATTATTAAAAAAATAGATGATCCAAATACTGTTTTCCTTGATGTGCGTCTTGAAGAAGAATTTACCAATGAACTGGTTATGTGTGATAGAGGTGGTTATATCCCTGGTGCAAAAAATATGGACTGGGAAGAGGCTGTCGATTTAGATAATCATTCTGTTTTTAAAGTAGATGAAGAATTACAAAAACAGTTGGATGAAATGGGAATTACCCAAGATAAAGATGTGGTGGTTTACTGCCAAACTCATGCGCGATCTGCCCATACTTATTATGCATTGAGAAATTTGGGTTATAAAAATTTAGTCGCCTATGCCGCTGCGTATTCAGAATGGGGTAATGATCCCGATGTGCCTGTTGAAAATGAATATTTTGGTGAGGATGATTAAGGGATGTGACGTGTACGAAATAGTTTGTCTTTCTTGCTTCTATCATCAGTCATCTTTAGATGACTGATGCATAAGTAGGTGACCATAATTATATTAACATTTTCACTCAATATTTTCCGCCCTTTGGCACTACTACTCTGACCGAATAGACCTCTATGCAATCAGAGCAGTAACACCAAAGGTCAAAAAATCTTGAGCAAAAATTTTGTT
>JABHHM010000199.1 GCA_018671575.1 Methylococcales bacterium
GCTCTTCAAATGTTTTACCTGCCAAAATGAATTCTAGAAAATCTTCTTTATTCATATAATCCAGTATTTTTAAATCCACCAGATTTTTAAATTTCACTCCGTCTTTCAAGTTATCCACCACCATCACATTTTCATCGCCTCGATCATTCAATGCTTTGACAATGTTACTGCCTATAAATCCTGCACCACCTGTTACAATTATCATTCTATTTTTCCTTTTGACGAATATTTTCAATGGTTTTTGACGTTGAATGCCCGTCCAAAAATTTTAAAATTTTAACTTCTCCACCATTTTCAACCACACAATCATGGCCAGCAACTTCATGAGCTTCATAATCACCACCTTTAACCAAAACATCAGGCAAAATATTGCAGATTAGTTTTTCAGGTGTATCTTCTGAAAATGGTACAACCCAGTCAACACAATCCAATGCAGACAGCATTTTCATCCTTTCTGGTAATGCGTTAATGGGACGATTATTACCTTTCAATTCTTTAACAGAGGCATCATCATTGACTGCAATAATCAAGCGATCACCCAATTGTCTTGCCTCTTCCAGATAAGCAATATGACCCACATGTAAAATATCAAAACAACCATTGGTCATAACAATAGATTCACTTTGCGCTCTTGCATCTTGCACCATCAAAACCAGCGCGTCTTCATCAAGGACACCTTTATCTGATTGTTTTAATTCATGGCAAGCACGCCTGAGTTCTGACATTGAAACCGTGGCAGTACCCACTTTAGCCACCACAATGCCTGCGGCTAAATTTGACAATGCAACCGCATTTGGCAATGGCAAACCAGCAGATAATCCTGCACCTAAAACTGAAATAACCGTATCACCTGCACCTGTAACATCAAATACTTCTTTGGCATGGGTCGGCATATGATGGGGTGGTTGATCTTTTTGCAACAATGTCATACCACATTCACCACGAGTCACTAATAAAGCATCTAATTCTATTTCATGAATTAAAGCTTGACCTTTTTCTTCAATTTCTTGCACCGAATGACACTTGCCAACTACTGTTTCAAACTCCAGTAAATTTGGGGTAATCAAAGTTGCTCCTCGATACTTACTAAAATCAGTTCCTTTTGGATCAATTAAGGTTTTTTTCCCCACAGCTTTGGCACTGGCAATCAACGTCTCAATCGATTTAATAGTTCCTTTTCCATAATCCGACAAAATGATGACATCATGATTCTGAATTTGCTCTTCATAGACCTGATAGATTAAAGCTTCATCCACCTCATTAAATCCATCTTCAAAATCCAACCGAATTAATTGCTGATGGCGACTCATGACTCTTAACTTAGTAATGGTCGGTGCACCATCCAGTTTTTGAAAGTGGCATTGAACACCTGCCTTATCCATTAACCCTTCTAATGCAACTGATTCAGCATCATTACCTGTGATACACAACAAAGACGATTTTGCTCCCAATGTCGATATATTTAATGCCACATTGGCTGCGCCTCCCGCCCTCTCCTCTGACTTGCCAATAGAAACAACAGGAACAGGTGCCTCAGGAGAAACTCGGGATGTTGCTCCGTACCAATATCGATCCAACATCACATCGCCTACAACCAAAACGGAAGCATTTTCAAATGTGGGTATTTTCATACTTTTTTTAGCTGTTTGATTCAAAACGATGCCTTTGTAAATATTATTATTTTTAGATTATCTAGGATTATAGAAGTTAAAACAGGCAATTCAAATAAAGTCTATCAAAAGATATGATGGTAATAGTGATTATTTCGGGATATTTATATTAAGAGATGGAGGTTGATTTTTATGTCAAAAAAGCAAAACACTTAAAAACAGTTGATTTCAAACGCTCAAGAAGTTAGAATTCTGCTCAGTTAAATGGTTACAATATTTTGAGAATCAATTTAATTAGTCACATACAGTGGTGAGCGTAGCTCAGTTGGTAGAGCCCCGGACTGTGACTCCGGTTGTCGTGGGTTCGAGCCCCATCGTTCACCCCATTTTCCTTTTAGGAAAAACCTGAACCTAAAATTTAGATTCAAGTTTTTTCTATTTCTTAACACCTGAATCCGAAACTTCATTATGAAAATATGCGTTTGTATGTGAATTCCAGCTGGTTTTTAAAAATTTATTTCGTGAAATTCACCTCAGTGCGCAAAA
>JABHHM010000138.1 GCA_018671575.1 Methylococcales bacterium
AATTGATCTAAATCAAATAATACAAAAAAAGCAAAATTTATTTTATCTGGACATATGTTTTCTCTATAACGTTTTTGAATTTTCTTTTTGTTTACTCTTGATATGCAGGCTCTAACATTTTATACAAATCAGCCGCCATGAAAATACGAGTACTGAAGAAGCAATAAATAAAATAAATATTCTTCAAATACATGTTTTGGAAAAAAAACTTTTTCACCAAGCGCAACAAGTTACTTAGTAATTGTTTATATACTGAGTTATTTCATCAAAAACAGCTTCAATTTTATTTTTAGTTGGTTTTTACAGACTATCTTACGAAATTTGATTAAAATTCTAAAATTGAGATGCAATAATTTTGTATGAATTAACTCAAGAAAAAGCAACACCCATTTGCGCTTTAACAGCTGGCAGTGATTTGGTGCGGTAAGCTGATACGAATTTCATTATTTTTCTGCAGTTTAGAGGATGACTGCCATTAAAATATTTTTGCATACCCTTAACTCTGGAGATCAAAACCTCATAATGTCTGATAACATTGAAATAGTGGGGTGGGATATGATGAGTCAGTTTTTTATTCGAACCTCAAATATGGGAGATCACCAGAAATATCTCCCGATATATCTAATTGTTTTCTTTAAGTCCAAACACTCCTCAGTGATATTGACATAAGGCAACTCGCAATAAATGAATATTTTTCCTCAGAGTGAACTGAATAGTTGCAAAATAATTGCCATTCCTAAGCCAACCACTGCGCCACTTTTTTCGCCGCATAAGTCAAAATAGCATCCGCCCCTGCCCGTTTAAAACAAACTAAAGACTCCATTAAAATTGCTTTTTCGTCCAACCATTGATTTTGTACCGCCGCCATGTGCATAGCATACTCACCGCTCACTTGATAGACAAACGTCGGCATGAGAAATTCTTGTTTGGCACGATAAACAATATCTAAATAAGGCATTCCAGGTTTGATCATCAACATATCTGCACCTTCATTGATGTCCAATAAAAGTTCATTAAGAGCCTCGTTACCATTGGCAGGATCCATCTGGTAAGTGGATTTATTACCACCAGCTAAATTTTTAGCTGAACCGACAGCATCACGAAAAGGACCATAATAACTAGAAGCATACTTAGCGGAATACGCGAGAATTTTAGTATTAACATGACGATGTAACTCTAAAGCTTGCCTGATTGCAGCAATTCTTCCATCCATCATATCCGAGGGAGCAACAATATCAGCGCCTGCATCTGCATGAGACAACGCCTGCTTAACCAAAACATCAACTGTTTCATCATTCATCACATAACCTGTTGAATCAATTAATCCATCCTGACCATGAATGGTAAAAGGATCCAATGCAACATCAGTAATGACACCCAGCTCAGGAAAATGTTTTTTAAGTAATTTAACCGCTGTTTGTGCTAAACCATCAGGATTGTATGCTTCTTCTGCAAGTTCTGACTTTTTATCATCAGGAATCACAGGAAATAAAGCAATCGCAGGAATACCCAGCTGCAATAAAATCTCAGCTTCAATGAGTAATTCATCAAGACTGAGTCGTTCTATATCTGGCATAGACTGTATTGGAATACGCTGTTTTTTTCCTGGCACAATAAACATTGGATAAATGAGGTCATTACAGGTCAAAACTGATTCCTGCATGAGACGGCGAGAAAAACTATCGACTCTCATTCTTCGTGGGCGAGAACTGGGGTATTGGCGATTGTTATTCATCAGCAACAACTTGAACTTTTATCATCAGAAGCATTCCCAGAAGAATTATCATCACTATACGGAATATCTGTACCGCAACCTTGGTAAATACCGAAATGGGTATTCCAGTTACCGATAAATTCAAAAAATGGGGAAAAACGAGTTTCGTTTAACATACGGTAAGTATTACCACAAACAGGAAAAACTTTTCCCTTTTCAATAAAATGATGTTTATCTAAAGTAAATGAGTCTTCGTGATGCTCTATCCCCCCGTTATAGATAACTGCTTGTCCATAATCTTCACAGGCGGGTTCTAGTCCTTCAATTTTAAACAGCCGATACGTTGCAGAATAAAATTGTAATTCGCCAACCTGCTCAATAATTTTATCATTATCAATACTGAGAGGACGATCTTCAACCAATCTAGGGTCAATAAAGCCCACTTTTTTAGCTAAATTATGGAAATCATTCCAATAAAGAGCACCACTTAAACATTCTCCATACAAAACTTTATCATCAATCAGTGATTGTGGGATTCTACGATTAGAATACACATCAGAAAAATACATTTCACCGCCAGGTTTTAATAGACGGTAAGCTTGTTTTAAAACAGCTTCTTTGTCAGTTGATAAATTAATGACACAGTTAGAAATAATGATATCAAAACTATTGTCTTCCAAATCCAGTTCATCTAGTTTTTCAATGTAACCTTTTTTAAACTCGATATTGGCCTGAGAAAATCCGAATTTTTCCATATGGTAATCAATACTTTGTCTCGCCGTATTCAATTGCTCATCGGTCATATCAACACCAACAATATAGCCTTTTTCGCCCACAAGATGAGATAAAATATAGCAATCACGACCAGAACCACTGCCTAAGTCAAGTATTTTAGTATTTAATAACTGCTGAGGTTGAACCAGACCACAACCATAATACTTACTGACAACATCATCATGTAAATCACCGATGATATTTTTTATATGTAGCGGAATACTACTATCGGTACAACAAGCATTGGTTTGCAAGTCATTAGAACTGGTTAATGTTTTACCATAATATTCTTTCACGCTATCTAACATATTGTTTCCTTGGCTTTAAGATAATTTGTAAGTTTGTTACTATTCGATTTTATTTATATTTATTTTCTCACACTAATTTAAACGATGCCAGTCATCAATAAAGACAAAAAAAATCAATAAAGGAAAATTATGTCTCTCGGAAAAGATGCCGCCACCAATGTCGCTCATGTATTGGTTGAAGCCATGCCTTATATGCAACGTTTTTCTGGAAAAACAGTGGTGATTAAATATGGTGGCAATGCCATGTCGGACGAAGCCTTAAAGAAAAGTTTTGCCCGAGATATCGTCTTGATGAGACTGGTAGGAATCAATCCTGTTATTGTTCATGGTGGCGGACCACAAATTGGCAGTATGTTAGAAAAACTGGGAAAAACCAGTAATTTCATCGATGGAATGAGAGTAACTGACAGCGAAACCATGGATGTGGTTGAAATGGTTTTAGGCGGTTTGGTTAACAAAGAAATTGTTAACTACATCAATCATCATGGCGGTGAAGCGGTTGGATTAACAGGTAAAGATGGCCGACTTATCAGTGCAAAAAAAATGCACATGACCCGTTTATCTCCTGAAACCCAAGCCTCAGAAATAATAGATTTAGGTCATGTCGGTGAAGTAGAAACCGTCAATATTGGCGTTATTAATATGCTGATACAAGGTGGATTTATACCGATCATTGCACCCATTGGCGTAGGCCATGATGGTTTTTCCTACAACATTAACGCCGATTTAGTGGCGGGGAAAATTGCCGAAGCATTATCAGCTGAAAAACTTATTTTATTAACCAACACTATTGGACTCACCGATAAAAAAGGACAATTATTAACAGGACTCAATGCAACAAGAGTTGATAAGTTAATAGCTGACAATACCATTTATGGTGGCATGTTACCCAAAATCAAATGCTCAATGGATGCAGTCAATCAAGGCGTACATTCGGCACATATCATTGATGGTCGTGTCAAACATGCGGTGTTATTAGAACTTTTTACCGACGAAGGGGTAGGAACTTTGTTGCAGAAATAGAAAGTAACAATTGATGAAGTATCAGAACTTGATACCCTTAGGAGATGCGCAATAAATAAACATCCAACTTACTTGTACCCAAAGGGCATAGCAATTTTTTTGTCCGCCTTTTTTGTTGCAAAAATAGTTGTGTAGTTCGACTACACGCCTATTTTTGCACCTCAAAGGCAAACAAAAATCCTGCACAATTTGGACATTTATTTATTTCGCTTCCCCTTATGTGTAAAATAACACAATATTTTATTACCAAGGA
>JABHHM010000188.1 GCA_018671575.1 Methylococcales bacterium
TAAAGAAATCATCTGGTAATGGGTAGGTATCCCTATCAATAGATATACAACGTTCTTCCATAGCTTGTAGTAATGCAGATTGAGTTTTAGGACCTGTTCTATTGATTTCATCGACCAATACAACATCGGCAAACAACGGGCCAGGTAATAATTCAAACTGATGGCTGTCACTATTATAGACATGAATACCTGTCATATCTGAAGGCATCATATCTGCGGTACATTGAATACGCTTAAAATCACCCTGTAATTGCTGTGCCAAAGATTTTGCCAACAAAGTTTTGCCAAGCCCAGGAACGCCTTCCAGTAAAACCTGACCTTTGGCAATCAATGCAATACAAAGATCATGAATGATAGTTTCCAGACCAAATAATGTTGTGCTGAGGTTATCTTGTAGTATGGATTCTAATTCTTGAGCGTGATTTGTCATTTTAAAGCCTTTTTAAGGTGAATTAGTAACTGATGAAGCCTAATCAAATCAATTTTGTGATTATTATCTAAGCGATTTATACTGTTTTTTAATTCGGTAACATCTTCCTCAGGTATGGCTGAACAATTCTCAATTCTAATCCAAGCCAACTCAGAATTTGACTGTGTCGTGTCATTTTTCCCACTTTTTTGTAAACTGATGTCATTGAAAAAATACCGAATTAAATTTTTGGCGACCGTCTGACTTGATAATCGTCGAGCATAATATCCAGCGGTTGCCTGGATAAATTGTGTTGAACTGATGATCGGCTGTGCATTTTTTGGTTTGGTCAGGCGGTTTATGTGCCCCAACAGATAAAGCAACCAGAAAGCACCAAGAAACCATAAAGTATTATGTAGCCTATCATCACTAAAAAAGGCATCAGGATCATATAAATCAGACAAGCCTTGATGCAGGTCATCAAAAATAACCGTACCATAAGATTTTACAGATAAATTAATCATATTTAACAGTAGCTGATTGTTGTCTGCTTTAGCCAGTGTACGATGACTAAAAATATCTGAAAAACTAAAAACCCAACCCATTCCATCGCCAATTCTTACTTGCCACATCACCGTTGAGTTAAAGTTGAGTTGAGTAGCTCGCCTGCTCGAACGAAACTTATCCCCTTGTGGGATAATATTTTTATCGATTACATTATCGTCTTTTAAAGTATCTGGTTTTATTTCTAATAAGGGCTGAATAAAGCGCGATTGCAGACTTTCAAATCTACAACTAAGATCTATCATGGAGGGCACATAACGACTTTCAATTCGAAAAACATCAGCCATAACAGGATGATTTGACTGTGGATATAAGTCGATGGGAATCTCTTTTAAACCTACAATTGTTTTTTGAGCTTGGCGAAATTTTTCTCGAATATTTAATGAAGATTGACTCGTTTTTTCCACATTGCTATCCGTTGTTGTGTCATCATCGTTGCAAACATATTGATAACCCAGTTCTTTCAGTAAATCATTAACGGATGATTCGGCATCAGAGCCATTCGACAACCATTTTGGCGAATCAACCATAGCATTCATCAAGACAATGCTGTTGCCTTTTTCAATCCAGTTTTTTAGATATTTAATTTCATTGACATTCGCACCATAAATAAATGGTAAAGTGCTAATCATCAAGTTTCCATTTTCTGTGAGTTCTTCAATTTTCCCCAAATATTGATAACGTCGGCGCAATGAATAGGTGTTTACTTGATTCTCGTCCAGCCAACGTTTCATGGCAAACAAGCCATGATTTCCGTGGTCCATGGTGTGTGGTTTGGACAATGGGATGCTGGGTTTGTCAGGCTGCATTAGCGCAATTAGAATTAATAATGAAAGCAATCCTCCCAATAATGTCATGCCATGATCACGCATTAATCACAATGCCTCAAGAATTGTATGGGTGTGACTTTCACATAGACGGAGAGACTCATCATTGACCTGATCCCCCCCATACTCTATGCGCTCAACCAATTGAACCAGATGTTGAAAACTTAATTGAGCTTCAAATTTCTGTAACAACCGAATAGTTTCCCAATTGGTGTAACTTTTGTTATTAGGTAAATAATTTTTTTCGATCAGTTGATTGATACAGTAAGATAACAAAGCAAGTGGCTGATTATTTTGTGGCAATGTACTGATTTGTGTAAAAGAAATTTGGGAATATTGGATGTTGACCAAATGATCTTTCAATTGATCATCAGATGCGCTGAATAAGACCTTGCGTTTTTTCATAAATAAACCCGCTATTTTCATTTCATTATAAGCAATCCATACAAGTACCGCTATTATCAGGCCAATACTGAGATAAAATAAAGCTTCAATGACTGATTGAAAAGATGCAATAATTTTAGATAACGAATCAATCCAATCACTATTGACTGACTTTTCTTCAGGAAAAAAATCTTTAATCCATTGGACAAATTGATCCCACCATTTCAATGTTTTATCCGTTTGCTGATGAATAAAAGATTCATCTATAATCTGTTGCAAGCGTTTTGGTTTAACTTGCCAGTGTGACGATTTAATTCGTATGGGTTTAAATTTTAATTGTTGATAATCCATTAACTCATTAATGGTCATTGATGTATCTTTTGAGAACTTGTTATCGACATGACCCAATAATTCTGGGCACAGAGAGTCCAGATGATAACTTTCATTGAATGAGATATTTGAAGATTGATAAAAAACATCTTGAAGACACAGATCAATGATCTGGTACGGTTGATTGACTTTCTCATCAGCCTGTAATGAAAATGGCAAACAAACAGCCAGGATGAAAGTGCAAATATGTTGGCTATATTTGCTGTATTTGACCATTAAAACTATTGTTCCAGACGAGCTTCCAAATCATCACCTTGCTTTCTTAATTTCAGGTCATTGAGTAATATCAGAAAAAAGCCATACATAAGTGGTGAAATGATCGTGGTAATAAGCACTGTCACGGCAGTCATAACATAGTCAATTAAGTCACTTGATTCATCGGGAGATATAAATCCTTCAGCAAATCCAGCAAAAAAACCAACAAGCATAAACACAGAGATGAATATAAATGATGGCACCATTGTCACTGTTGCTGTACGCCACCAATTCCCAGCAACCAAACGATAGCTTCTTTTTAAAGCAGTAAATACACTGACTTTATCAAGCAATATGATTTGAGCATAAAACATTAGCGCGAGCATTAAATATATTCCAGGAACAACCAATAATATCGTACCAATCATTATTGCAAACGAATATAAAATAGAACCTATAAAAAGAGGAACTATTTTTTTAAGCGACCGACCAAACATGGCACTGACAGATTGTTCTACGCCGATTGCAATATCGTGCATACGAATAATAATGATGCTATAAGTTAATAATGTAAATATCATAATGATAGGAAATGTCCATGCGTATTTTAGCATGTCATTCCAGATTAAATTGGGGTCTTGGCTGATGGGTATAAGACTATACAAATTACCAACTAGCGCACCCAAAAATGAATAAATAATAATTTGCTTAAAACTTGTTTTATATAGTTTGAATCCACTGTCTAAAATCTTACCAATTGTTTCTGGTTGCTCTGGATAGGTAAACATTGAAGCCTCTTTAATAGTCAATTTTAGTTAGGGATGCTCACGAAATACATCAACCGTTTATAAATAACATAGTACATTTCAAAATAAAAAGGGCAAACAATTCGTGTAATTTCAATTACGGCAAAATAACACCCAGCAAATAAGACCAGTGACTAAACTTTTTATCCGTCCTGGCCAATCGAAAACCAATACTGGAATGTCGATAACGAGAAGAATTACTATGCCGACTGGCTGACCGACAAAGACTGGCATAATCATACCATGATCCACCTCGGTAGCTTCGATACTCACCTTTTTCCAAATTCACAGGATCAACACTGGCAACAGACGGATACTGACTGTGCTTATCTTGCACCCATTCCCAAACGTTACCATGCATATCATGTAACCCCCA
>JABHHM010000280.1 GCA_018671575.1 Methylococcales bacterium
CCTTGATTTGACGAAAATCTGAGTTCTCAGACAACCTCCTAGCACCGAAGGTCAAAAAATCTATCTCAAAAATTTTGTTAAAATAATTATATTCACCTACTTATGCTATCAGCAAAGAGATTTAATATATGTGTGGGTTTGCCGGTTACATTGATTTTTCAGAAAATAACGTTCCTGAAGCCACTTTATTGCAGCGTATGTGTCAAGCTATCGGCCATAGAGGGTATGATGGTTATGCAGAAAAAATAGAAGGTTGCTATGGTGTCGGTTTTCGGCGTTTAGCCATAGTTGATTTACAACAAGGCATGCAGCCTTTCTCTATTGATAACAACCGAATAATTTTGGTATGTAATGGTGAAATATATAATAGCCATGCCTTAAAAAATAAATTGAAATATAAAGAGATTGCTTACCAATCAAGGACCGATACAGAAGTGCTACTTCATCTGTATATTGAATATGGGTTGGCGTTTGTTGAGCAATTAGAAGGTCAATTTTCAATAGCAATTTTTGATCGAGATAACAAAAAAGTTCATTTAATTCGAGACCCATTTGGTGTTTGCCCACTGCATTACACACAAGTGAACAATACGTTAATTTTTGGTTCTGAAATTAAAGCTTTGTTAGAACATCCTTTGGTTGGGCGAAAAATTAATTTGGCTGGTCTTGATCAAATATTAACATTGCCTGGTTTAGTGAGTCCAATGACAGCGTTTGAGAATATTCAGAGTATTCCCGCTGGTCAATGCATCACATTTAGTGCGACAGGAAATAATAGTGTTGCTTATTGGGATTTGAATTATCCAAATAAGGAGGACTTATCATTTGTTAGGACAGAATCTGAATGCCTTGAGGGAATACTAGAGTATCTTACAAAATCTATTGAATATCGGATGCAAAGTGATATCCCTGTCGGTATTTATTTAAGCGGTGGATTAGACTCTTCATTAATTGCCGCATTAATGCAAAAAAACAGTGCGATAGATTTGCCTGCTTTTTCTATTGGTTTTACAAATCAAAAACATGATGAAAGTGTGGCGCAAAAACAAGTGGCTGCACATTTAAAGTTGTCGCTTCAAAGTCGGCAAGTAAATGAGCAAGATATTGTTGATGGTATTCAGCGATCCCTCCTGTTCAGTGAATGTCCCGTAAAAGAAAGCTATAACACCTGTAGTTGGTTATTGTCGCAGTTGGCACATCAGGAGGGTGTACAAGTGATATTGTCAGGGGAGGGCGCAGATGAATTATTTGGTGGTTATTTAGGCTATCGGTTTGATGCAATTGCCAGTCAACGTGTTTCTTTAGATCCGTTAGAAGAGGCGCTTGAAGAGGAAGCGCGTGAAGCTATGTGGGGAGATAGCGATTGCTTTTACGAAAAAAATTACGCGCTACATCGTGAGCTTAAGCAAAGTCTTTATTCAGCAAACATTAATTTAGATTTTGAGCGTTTTGATTGCTCACAGTCTGTTTTGATCGACCCGAGAAAAATACATAAACGCAATTCACTGCATCAACGTTCTTATTTAGATTTTAAATTGCGCTTGGTTGATCACTTGGTGTCTGATCATGGTGATAGAATGGGAATGGCTAATACGGTTGAAGTTCGTTATCCTTTTTTAGACAAAAAATTGGTTGAATTTAGCACGAAGATCCCTTCTAAGTTACTACTTAAAAATAACACCGAAAAATATTTGCTAAAGCAAGTTGCAAATACTTATTTACCTACTGAAATTATACAACGACAAAAATTCGGGTTCAGAGCGCCAGGATCGGCCGAATTACTGCAACAAAACACACAATGGATAGAGGATTACCTTTCGTATAATTATGTTGAAAAATTGGCTTATTTAATGCCGATACCATTGAGCATATTAAAAAATGCTATCGACAGCCTGATTTTCGCTTAAACATCCCTTATGAAGATGATATTTTAATGACCGTTGCAACTTGCCATTTGTTTTTAGAAACATTTAAATTGAGTCTTTAAATATATCAATATGAATACCATGCCAGAAGTTGTCTTACCGTCAGTGCTTCATCATATATTAAAAATTTGCACCGATTTTCCTGATAAAAATGCAATAGAAGACGCGCAAGGTGTGCTGACATATGCGCAATTAGCTTCCCGTGTAGAAGCCGTTTTAATATGGTTAGAAAATACTAAACTAGATCAACAAGGCACCATTTTTGTTTTTTTAAATAACGCTTCTGACATTGCTCCTGTTATGCTAGGGCTTTTTAACGCAAGTTTTATTTATGTACCTTTAGACATGAGCTTGCCTGCGCAACGTTTGGTCGATATTGCAAATACTGTAAAGCCTTGTGCCGTTATTTATGCGTTACAATATGAAAAGCAGATCAAAAAAAGTCGTTGGGGGGAATCGCTTAAACAGGTTTGTGTCGATTCTTTGTGGAATTGTTCGAATACTTTTAATGAGAAACCTCATTCGTCATTAACGCCTTCTTTGTTTACAGAGAAAGCATTACTCGATAAAAAAATAGACACCTCACTTCCTTGTTATCTTTTTTTTACCTCTGGTACAACCGCAACACCAAAAGCAATTCAAGGTAATCTTGATGGCATTAGTCATTTTATTTTATGGCAAAGTGATTCTTTTAAGTTTTCTAAATCACTTCGTTTGGGGCGTTTAACAAAAAGTGTATACGATGCTTCTTTAAGAGATTTTTTTCTGCCTTTATTTTGTGGTGGGACAATCATTGATATGCCTACATCCGACACTGCATTGCATACTAAAAAAATGTTGATGTGGCTTAATAGTAATTATATTTCTATTTTGCATATGGTGCCATCTTTGTTTCGGGCTTTATTAATGGATCAGCCGCCAATAAAG
>JABHHM010000481.1 GCA_018671575.1 Methylococcales bacterium
GAGGACCTATCAAGAACAGATGCTTAACGATTATTTGAAATCGTTCATCAAATCAGCGATTGATTCCATCTCTTGGGTTTGACCACCCAACCATTCAACCAGGGCTTCATCCACCAGCTCTTATGTGTACCACACACATCATACTAATAGAGCAGCTTATTTATCTATTTTATACCTTTTTACATGTTATCGCCATTTTAAACTGTTGTGAACTTTGATCGTAGTATGCATAATAATTATACTTATTAGGAGCTGGTATGAGAGTTTTCTACAATTCTACATGGCAAGTTGAATGGATATACACGACTGATTTCCCAGGTCGCCACGTCCCGCTAGTAATCGTCAAAAATGGAAAGCCTGGTTTTGTCATTAACCAATGGATTTATTGGCTTTTAGAAGAAGGTATAACCCCTTCACTACTAGATGAGCGTATACGTGCCGTTATGCACCTTTATGAGTTTTACAACCGGACTTACAGCAATCGAAAACCGACGCATAATGAAAGTAAAAATCTCATCGCCAATTTTTTAGATGCAAAGAAATATGGCTCTGCAAACTTAGGCTGGAAAGCAACGCCCAATACATCGACACTTAAAAAATATTTACATTCCATCAATAGCTTTGATAAATGGCAAACAACCTTTCATGGCGCATCAAGAATGAACCCTGCTGAAGAACAATTCATGTCTAGCTGGGAAATTTACCACGATTTCAGACGTCGTTCGAAGTGGGACCCAATGTTACACCTTTTTCCATCCAGAGTTCATCAGAAGGTGCAACATGCACATACGATTAAAATTGAACACAGTCGATTTAGATTAGGCAAAAAAATTATTCCCAAAGCTTTTCCTATTAATAGGTTTGTTGAACTAATTGAAAAAACAAGTAATCCACGCGATCAAATGCTTTTATTACTCATGGGTGGTGGTTCGCTCCGTGGAAGTGAAACCCTACATCTTTACTTCTCTGACGTTCTAGGAATAAATAAATATGGAGCATCAAAAGTTCGTTTAGATGACCCTGAAACAGGGGAAATGAATTGGGTACACAAAGGAAAGAATCGAACAGGAACACGCGCACAATATCTATCAGAGCTCTATGTAAATGATCAATTCAAATACACCAATCCTCCGCTATACAAGCTTACTCCCCGAACACAAGGTAAACCAGGTGTTGATCACGCGGGCTTCAAAGGCATGACGTTTTCATCAGGAGGCGAGTCTGGCATTACCATTGACGGACAAGTAATCCACTGGCATGAAATATTTTGGTGCGACCCCCGTTTTGGCATTCGATTTCAGAAAGCCTACGATGAATATGTCTCTCAAAACTTTTTCAACAAATCTAGTCAGTGGCCTCACCACCCTTACCTATTCATTACTCTTGAAAAAAATAATTATGGTATGCCACTAAAACTGGGAGCCCTACGAGGGGTTTTCAATAGAGCACTAAAACGCTTGGGTATGGAAAAAAGTGGCCTAGGAAAACACTCACTAAGACATATGTTTGGTGAATATTGTGCATCCATATTAAACCTATCAATTGAGCAGACAAGAACATTAATGCACCACGGTAGTACTTTATCTACCGAACAATATTACCACCTCCAAAGTGAAGACGTCAGAAAAGCCATCAACAAAGCTATTATTGAGAATGCTGGCATAAAAATAACCGACTACATGATCATGCCAAATTCAGAGTGCATACAATTACCCGAAACCTGGAGCAAATAAAATGAAATACATAGTTCAGGAAGGCCTTGAGGGGTTAGTAAAAACAACAGGGCATTGGTCAGGTCGAGACGTTCATTTCAATTGTGAAGATGACACTATTATATTGCTCGATAAGAGCCTCACTGCAAACGACTTGAAAAAAATCATTAGAGATGAAATTAACAACCACTTAGAACTAAGTTTAACAAACTCTCTAACCACTGCAATGATTGGTCAAACGGAAAAAACCAACGTAAGTAGATTAAAACAACGATTCAATTTTTCTAAAGCATCTATTTTTCGCAAACCTCATTTTTGCAGATATTCCAACAACAGGCATGTTTCTGCTCTTAAAATTTACCGATACTTGAACGAAAAACATGGTGATATTGAAACTATAGCAAGAGAAATGAGCAAATTGGTTAAGGAAGCAGCCTTAAACGGTGATAATGTAATTAACGATTACTATATTATATCAGATCTCGGCAGGCTAGCGAATTATTGGCTTCATAAAAACATCAATACATGGTGTAAAAACAAAACACCTATGCATCAAATTTTAAAAGTATTA
>JABHHM010000137.1 GCA_018671575.1 Methylococcales bacterium
TAAATTAGCTTCAAATTATGCAAAATTAGTACGAGATTCCGCATTTTTTAACCAATTTTCGTTAAAAATACAGGTTTCAAATGCCCCAATTGAGTTTTGAACGATTTTGTATTGCACCCAAATAAATAAACCCGCTACTGCAAATACGACAGAAACTCCCATCAAGACTCTAAGTTGTTGATTTAAAGTCGTATTTTTTCAAAGTTTCGTAATGAAAAATCTTTGTTAATCAAATAGTTAAAAGAAATTTACAAATATATAATTCCATTTTTCTTTAACATGTTGATTTTTAAAGAAAAAACATTACGAAAGCCAGAAAAATAAGTTTATATTTATCAATAACTTACACTCCTAACGGGAATCTCTGCAAATACGATTCGATCGATAGACATTGATGTTTCCTCTTTAAAGTTAGTTGATTTTGCTTATTATGGAGGAGTGAGGAATTCTTTCAGTGACAATGTCACCTAATGCCGAAAAATCACTGAATAATGTGATGATTTTTGTGATTTTGGCCTATATAAGTAGGTGACCATAATTATATTAACATTTTCACTCAATATTTTTTGACCTTTGGCACTACTACTCCATCCATGATCTTTTGTCGGGTATTTTTTGTCTCGTGTTAATCTATAATTATTTGTGACTGAAATATTACCCGACAAAACAAGATGGTCGAAGTACTACTACTCTGACCGAATAGATCTCTATGCAATCAGAGCAGTAACACCAACAGAAACTCAGGTTCATCATCAATAATTAAAATATTTCTGCACATAATCTCAGTATTTTCTTAAAAATATCAGCCACTAAAAATCCCCAAAACTTTTGTTTTTCTATAAGCAAAATTCAACAATTAATGTCTATTTTTGTTAAAAAAAAATTATCAATATTTGCACTTTTGAGTTTAGTCTATAATGGTCAAATGTGTGTTTTTAAATATGCACATTTGAGGCATCAAACAACTCCACATGGTGAATGATGAGAATGCCGTTTTTTCTTATGAGGACTATTTGGAAAAATGGCAAAAAATGAGCTAAATCTTATGATGAATAGTTTGATTCAAACTATGATGATAAATGTGGACGCCACACCAAGGATGAACTCAATGAGCGTCCGTGGTTTTAAAATATTTTGTTATATAGAGCCGTATCGCTTAATAGGTCAAGCAGTGTGGAAAGGCTTAGCTCACGCCTCAATTATTTGACCTAAATTGATAAACTTCTGTCTTAGGATGGAATGCATACCAGGCAAACCAGTAGGATTGTAATGTCACAACAACTTGCTTGTTTTCAGAGTTCATTATGCTGGCTGTTTTGGCCTTTTTATTATAATTAATAATCAATTGTTGATTGGCAAAATTATCTTTAATTTGTCCCGATGATTTTGTCAGTTCAGAAAATGCATAGGCTTTTGATTGTCCATTAATTGTCACGCCCAACACCCATTCTTTTTTATGAAATAATTTACTGCTGTTTTTAACGGGGAAATAAGTTTGGCTAGTCTGACCATAACCTGAGTATGGATTTTTTGAATAATCACGTTTGAAACCTGTTTTATTGGATAAAACCAATGTGTTTGGATGATTGGTTTGCCAATCTTTCCAGCTGGTATGAGAAATGGGGTGTGCCGTTAATGATTTCCCTTTGTTTTGACCACTGATGGCTTTGTTCATTATTTGTGACCACAATGATTCCGTTTGTTTGTCATAGAGTAAAACATCGCTGTTATATAATAAACCCGATACACCAAAAGTAAGAATTGTCTTGTCTATATTAGAAAAAAAAGCAGTTCCCGTCCCACATAAAGGGCAAAAGGTAATGACCATCGCTTGATGTTTAAAATGATCATTCACAATTTCATGCCAGTTTAGAATTTTAATGGGATAAGCTTTACTGATTCCATTCAATGAAACACCTAAAATTCTGTCGTCATCAGATAAAAAACTGGCCTGTTGAGAGGTTATAAATTGTGGCTGATTAATTGCTGGAATACCATCCTTGGGCGGACCTCCACGATGAATTTCATTGGTTGGAATCAGTGTGTTTGATAACACAAAACCATTTTTTTCGACAGCATTAACCAATAATGGAAAATACAGTAAGCAGAGTATTATTTTTTTAAACATGTTTAAAACCTCGATAATTATTCTTCTACAGGGATACATAGAGTGGGAAGTTATTTCGTGCTCGTCCCTTTTTTAGTTAGGATCAAGTGTGGTATTAATTTGACTTTTATTGGTGAGTTTTATTACAGACTTTTAAAATTTAAAGCCATATTTTTTAAGTGATTGTTTGATGTGATGGGAATCATTGTTTGATTTTTATAGGACAACCTCCTAGGAGGCTGTCCGAAAACGCATCTTTCCGCCAGAACTGCGTTAAAATTCGGCTCAAAATGCTCATTTACACCTGTAAACTGTGCTTTTTCGCCAAATTTTGCCTTGTTCTGACGAAAATCTACATTTTCGGATAGCCTCCTAGCTTCTCCATAGAACTTGATCCTAGTCATAATTTAGAGCGTTATGTTCTAAATACTGGGTACAATAGATAATTTTGTGTCAATTTCTAATGTTTAAAGTGAATATTCTGTTGCAGAATGATATAAATAATTAATATATATTGTCTGAGGTGAAATTATGTTGAAGAAAATGTGTTTTTTACATTTTAATTTGTTAATAAAATTACTGATTTGTAGTTATTTTATCCTGTTTAGTCAGATAAGTCTGGCGAATGATGATTTTGTAATGTTAGGTTCGCGCGCCAATCCACGCACGGTGTTAGAAAGTTCTGTGCCGATAGATGTTATCAGTAATGCTGAATTAAGTAGCTTGGGAATTACCGAAACTGGACGTCTTATTCAAATGTTATCGGCTTCATTTAATTATTCAACCTCTACCATTAGTGACGGAACGGACGTTATTCGACCAGGAACTTTGCGCGGATTAGGTCCTGACCAAATATTGGTGTTGATCAATTCAAAACGTTTACATAACAGTGCCTTAATTCATGTTAATGGTTCTGTGGGACGAGGAACAGCGGGGATTGATTTTAGCTCAATTCCTGTCGGCGCCATTGAAAGCATTGAAATATTACGAGATGGTGCGGCGGCACAATATGGTTCTGATGCCATTGCTGGTGTCATCAATATTAATTTAAAAGCCGATGCAGACATGAGTGAACTAAAAGTCAGTGGTGGCGAAACTTATGACGGAGATGGGGTTACTAAAACCATTGGTTTTAATCAGGGAATGTCGCTGAATGATTTGGGTGGTTTTATAACCCTGAGCTTGGAAGCTAGGCAGCGTGATGCTACAAATCGAGCGGGTCTTGACACAAGGCAACAATATTCATTACTGAATAATGCTTCTGATGATCCAAGAGAGGCAACATTCAATCGTCTTAATCATCGTTTTGGGGACCCTGAAACTCAAGATATTTCAGTTTTTATCAATTCATCATTGCCTTTCGAATCAGGCAAGGAAATCTATTTGTTTGGTGGAATTAATAAGAGAGACAGTACATCAGGCGGTTTTTACCGTCGCTCGTTGGATGCTCGAAATATTCCCCAAATATATCCTGATGGATTTTTACCTCTAATCAATACCAAAGTGATTGATTACACTTTAACAGCGGGTTTACGTGATGCCATTAACGATAATTGGCAATTTGATGCAAGCCTAACAACAGGAGCAAATTCCCTAAATTATTTTATCACTGATTCACTCAATGTTTCATTGGGTCCCTCCAGCCAAACTTCTGCTGATGCGGGTAAATTAAAATTCAGTCAGACGACAATTAATGCGGAATTAACAGGTAGTGTTGAATGGGGAAAAACTATTTTTGTGGCATTGGGTGCAGAATATAGAGTTGACCAATATGATATTAGCGCAGGTGACTTTGCCTCTTTTGCTAATGGTCCAAATGATGATCCAAGCAGTGCTTTTAGTAATCAATTTGGAGGTGTTTCAGCCACTGGAATTCAAGTTTTTCCTGGTTTTAAAGCATCAAATGAAATTGCATTAAAGCGCAGAAATAAGTCAATTTTTGTAGAATTAGAAACAGACTTGACGGATAAGTTTAATGTCGGGTTGGCAAGTCGTTTTGATGATATTAATGATGGCTCTAATAATTTGACCAGTAAAGCCAGTTTCAGATATAGCTGGGCAGATAATTTTGCCTGGCGTAGTGCTATTGGTAGTGGTTTTCGATCCCCATCTTTACATCAAAATGGATTCAGTCAAGTTGGTACACGGTTTATTGATGATGGAACGGGAAACATCAGTGCGGTTGAAGTAGGAACTTTTTCTAATAATAGTTCCGTAGCTAATGCACTTGGAGTACCTATATTAAAAGAAGAAACATCCAATTCACTGAGTTTAGGGTTTACCTCGACCCCGACAGATCGGTTAAACATAAGTCTTGATGGGTATTTAATTGAAATCAAAGATAGAATCGTGCTTTCTGGAATTTTTGAACCAGAAAACGGTGGTGGACCCATCGCCAGTGCTTTAGCTCCGTTTAATGTGGGAGGGGCTCAATTTTTCAGTAATGCTTTGAATACTAAAACCTCTGGTGCAGATCTAGTGGCAACCTATAATTTAGCTTTGAATGGTGGCAAACTCAATTTAACCACTGCTTTCCACTGGAATAAAACCACAATCACTAGTGGTATCAAAGTGCCCGCCAATTTAAACGGCGAAACTTTATTTGATAATATAGAACGAGTACGTCTTGAACAGGGGCAGCCACGAGAAAGAGTTAATTTAGCCGCACAATTTAAAAAACAAAATTGGGAATTCTGGTTGCGAACCAATTATTTTGGACAAGTAGCCAGTACCGAATCAAATACAGATCCTGCTCGAAAACAAACTTTTGGAGCAAAATGGCTAACTGATATTTCGATTAGTTATATTCTAAAAAAAGGTATAAAATGGACTATAGGTGCTGATAATGTTTTTGATATTACTCCCGATCAAAACAATTCATCAGATAGCTTTAATGGAATTTTTGTATATAACCGAAGAACCGCACCTTTTGGTTTTAATGGTGGATTTTACTATAGCAAATTAAACATCAAGTTTGGCCAAGGTAAGTGAACAAGAATATTTTAAAATCAACTTTGCTATTTTCTGCTGATAAAAATGATTCTTCTGGCGGAATTGCTTTTCATTGGCTAAATTTTTGTGCAAAAATTTTATTGCTAATGATTTGTCTGGTTTTATCATCAAACGTTATATTTGCTAATTCTACTGACATTGATACAAAAAAAGTGAAATTTATTTACTATTTCACAAAATTTATCAGTTGGCCTGAAAGTCGATTTACACAACCATCAGATCCATTGGTTATTTGTTATTATGGTGACAACAATATTTCTGGACAATTGCTGTCGTTATCCAGTAAACAAGTAAAAAATCATCCCATTAAAATTTTATCTGTCACCAACAAAGATGCTTTAAAATCCTGTCATATTTTGTATATTGCAGAAGCAAAGCAAAATGACTTGGCCGATATTTTAAAAACTTCAATCAATCATCACATTTTAACCATTGGTGAAGCCTCAGATTTTGCATTGAATAAAGGTATCATCAAATTTTACTTAAATGATGGAATTGTGCAGTTTGAGGTCAATGCAGTCAGGGCAAAACAAGCCAGAATAAAAATTAGTTCCAAATTACTGGTTAGTGCAAAGATTGTTGGTCAATTTAAAATAGATACAAAAAAAGCCATGCGTTTATACCGTAAAGGCTTGGTGGCAATGCATAAAGGTCAGTGTGAATTGGCTAATCAGAGCTTTATCACTGCTTTAAGATATTACCCTAGAGATAACACTCGACTGCGGTGGTGGGGGTCACGTAAAGCGGCTTATTTACCAAATACAAAGCTACAGGAGATGGATAAAACCTGCCATCTATCAGCCAGTCGATAAGATTGTAATTGATGAAATCCAATAGGCTCCTGATCTTTTAAAATTTTTAAAAATTTCCCTAATTATATTTTTTTGATACGGGGTTATTGTGTTATTGAAGCCGAAGTTTTAGTAACAAGTTAAATAATCACTTCTTTTACTGGTTTTTGGAGATAATAATGAATA
>JABHHM010000136.1 GCA_018671575.1 Methylococcales bacterium
ATTTTTTATTTTTAAAATAACCATGATCTGATTCAAATTCCAGCAATATGCCTTGATATGACATTCCCAGACAAGACCACAAAACAGGATCAACAGCCGTTTGAAACAACCTTAAAACACCCAGCTCCATAATATGCGCAGGTAATGATACAGTACTGATGGAAACAGACGATGACTGTTTACTTTGTTTAATTTCATCAATGATTGCTGATTTTTTTGATTCTGCCTGCTGATAGAAATAATCAAACTTAATCATGCTTTGTAAGTTTTCGGGCATCAATTCATATTGCCGTTTTAACTCAGCCATATAATCTGATTCATTCACTACCGTATGATTAACGACTGGTGTCTCTATTTGATTTGGGCTTAAAAACGGATCTTTCAAACCATCAACGGAGATCAGCGGAATTTCTGCATTTCTTAATAGCTTTAAAACATTGTCACTGACATAATAATAAAGCTTCATGGTTTTAACCTATAATTGCCGAGCCAACTCCCGTTGTTTTTTAATTTTTTCCCGCGTACTGGTTAATGCTTTATTAATTAATGGATTAGATTTTGTTAACAAACTATCTGCATTTTTATACAGTTTTAATGCATTATTAAAATCACCATCATTTTCAACACAGACTCCCAAATTGTATAAAATTGCCGCAGTCTCAGTTCCCTCTGCCCTAATTTTTTTCCATAAAGCACAGGCTCTATCCATTCTTTTTTCATTGGCAAAATTAATGCCCTGCTCAAATAATTTTTTTTGGTCTGGCTGCAAACCTTTTGTATCATCTATTAATTCTAACGTTGAATAACCTGTATGTGGCGCAACATCTTTGACGAACTCACTGATGACCTTATTTTTCAATTCAGATAACAATTCTGCATGAGAGGGTAATCGGTTATTACAACTCTTAACGGCCTTCTTTTTTGAAATATTTCTGGCATAAACAATCTCTCCAGTTTCTACCTTAATCAATTTTGGTGTCACTTTAAAATAGGCATTTTTGGAATAGCAGGTTACCTTATAATTTTGGTAAGCAATACATTTCTTATTTTCATCTCTTTGCTTACATTTGCGTCGATCTTCTTGATAAGTTTTTGAGCTAACCGATGCATTTAGAACTTTACCGACATAAATACCTTGTGCGCCAATCATTTTACCCACTTCTGCGGCCTTACTTTCATCAAAATAAAAATCATGGGATTGATTTAACTCACCTTTCAACATTTTCAATTTTTCACGTTCAATGACATTAAAGAAAGATTTTCCTTTGATACGAATATTGACCAATGCCGCTTCAATCTGCCTGGAGAATGCTCTGCCTTCTTTGCCAGAAAAATCATAGACGGCAATATTTTTGAGTTGTGTCGCTTTATAGTATTTAGCAGGTTCAACCACTTCAATTTTAACTTTTGGAGCGGCACAACCACTTAAGAAGTTAATTAAAACCAAACAAACAAATATTTTATTCCACAAGGGGATACGTTTCATTCGAGCAGACGAGCTACTCAACTCAGCTTTAACAGTGACTAATTTCATGAATGCCCTTTAATATTTACCATCCCTTAATGAAAAATAATGAGAAGATTTTGAGATTTGGATTAAACTAAAATATAAGGGTATTAAAGTTAACATCTTCAACACCTTACAGTATAGTAAAAATAAAATAGACGGTGTGAATATTACAAAATATTTCACCACTGGAATCCCATATCAAATGACTTCTCTTCCCGCCAGCCCTTACTTTTTAGCCATGGTTTCTATGGCTGAAATTGCGGCTGTTTTTCTTATATTTATTATTGTCTTATTATTTTTTTATCGCAAGCAAAAATTTCTTGTCGAACAATTAAAAAAAAATAATCGTTATTATCAATATTGTTTAAGAAAAAAACAAGATACTGAAGAAAATGCGTTAGCAATCATATCGGAACAAAATACTGAGTTAAATCAGGACTCAGACATCAAAGAATTCTTAAGTTTGGCAATGAATGAAACTTATGAACGGTATTTAGAACTCAATGAAGAAGATGAAGATATCCAGTTAATACCGCACAATAGCATCGAGGAACAAGTATTAGCCTTGCGTTACATGTTTTTAGACGCAGAAATTCGCTCACTCATGATGCATGAGAATCCCGTCTTATTTTGGCAATTAATCCATGCATCACTACAAAAAATTGTCTTCACTTACATCAATCATTTTAATGAAACACTTGAGGACGATGAAGAAGAAGATTTATTGGGTGAGTCCATTGATATTAACTTCAAAACAGATGACAGCGATGCACAAGAAGAAATTAATCGACTACAAAAAATATTAAAGAGTGATGCTCGACGTATCAAACGACTACAAAAATTTAAATCACTCTATCTGGGGTTACAAAAAAGTGTCAAAGACATTCAAACCAAAGGCAATGATTTTAAACAGACAAAAGAATCAGATGATCAATCAACTGATGACATAGAAAGCCTGAAAAAACAGTTAGAATTTTACCAGAAAAACTATTCCAAATTAGATGATATTCTTCCTGATGAACTTCCAACGGATAGTGATGACAACAATTTTAACAGCGATGATGAAAATGAAAACTTAAAACAACTCAATGAAAGTAATGAAAAACGCATTTCAACCCTGGAAAAATTCAAACAACGCTATTTTGACTTACAAAGCTCCCTGCAAGACATTCAAAACAATGGCTCAATACTTCATCAACAAATACTTGATGCTTCAAGTTCATTGGGTGCTGACGAAGTCTTTCAACAACAACTCGACAATTACCATGAAAATTACCAAGGTCTTGAGCAACTACTTAGTGGTAATGAAATTCCTAATAAAACAGCAACCAATAATTTTCAAGAAAATAATGAAAATAAATCTGAACAAAGTAAATCATCCTCTGAAAATTCAGCAGACATGCAAAATATTGTTAACACTCAACATGACCTAATTGCTGAATTAAAACAACAATTATCAGAAGAATTGGGTGATGATTCAGTTCTGAATGATTTACAAGAAAAACTGGAGTCTTTAGAAAAAACACTGAAAGAATCTGAAACTTGTATAGATATTTTGGAACAAGACAGTGATTCTTCACAACAAGAAATTTTTAAACTCAAATATGAAATTGAAGGTTTGAATGTCAGTAACGAAGAATTACAAAGCAACGTTGACAACCTCAAAGGCGAAGTTGATGGCAAACATTCAGTCAGCTCTCAAGTCATTGCATCATTAGAAAAAGAAAATAAAGAAAATGCAAAAACCATCAAAGAACTTCAAAAATCCTTAACCGAATCATCCAACAAAAAACCACGCCGTGACCGATCGGCTAAAAGAAAAGAAAACGAACTAATTTCATTGAAAAATGAACTCAGTAAAATGGAAGGACAAATGTCATCATTAAAGGCTGAAAAAAATGATGGTACTGATAATAAAAAATTATTAAAGCAACGAGAAAATGAAATTGAGTCATTGAAAAATGAATTAGAAACCATGGAAGAGGAAATGATTTCACTGGCAACAGATGACGTCGAAGTTGTTAATGCCAGTGGCGAATCAGTGGATAATGATGATGTGAGTAATGCAGAATCCAAACAACTCATCAAACAACAGGAACAAGAAATTTTATCACTGAAAAATGAACTCAATACCGTCGAAGAACAAATGATGTCTTTCATGACAGCTCCCCAACCAGACAGTGAGGATAAAAAGGCTATTAAGGAAAAAGACAAAACCATTACTTCACTTAAAAGTGAAATGATTGATCTAAAACAACAAGTAAAAACATTGCAAAATGCCGCAAAAAAAGCATTGGGAAATGACTCAAGTCATGTCAAAACTGAAAAAACAATGAAAAAACAAGTCAGTAAATTAACGGGTGAAAATAAACGCCTTAAAACAGCAATACAACAAATAACACGCCAATCTTCTACACAAAGCTCCAAAGAAATACAGCAAAAAGATGCAAAAATAGAACAACTTAACGGGGAACTTGCTCAAATGGAACAAATGCTGAGCATGTTAGAACAAGACGATCAGAACTCTGCACCTACAGAACAACTGGAAGCCAAAGACAAAGAAATTAATCAATTAAAG
>JABHHM010000155.1 GCA_018671575.1 Methylococcales bacterium
CATTAATAATTGAATTAATTTTGGAGTTTGGGTATTTATCTTGAATTTTTTGAATATAAAAGGAGATTAATTTTTGTGTTTCAAATGCCAGTTGAGATTTCTGCTTCTCCATTTCTATATTGGCTATCTCTTCTTTCCAGTTAGGCATATTATCGGAAAAATATTTCTTTAATACACGAACCAAATAACCTTCAAGACCTGTTTCTATTGATTGAGCAATTAGCTGAATTGTTGGAGTAATACCCAACATTAACATGCATTGAACACCGGCATCTACAACCCTCCACGATGTTTCCACAAAAGGGTCACTACCTGACTCTGAGGGTAATAGTGATGCAATTCGATTGGCAATTTCTTCAGGTCTGTTGAAATTTTTAACCGGATTTATTCGTACACTGGATCGACTAAACGATGGATGAAAATAATGAAAATCGTTTTCTCTTCCCGCATTTTTACATTCTAATTTTATTCTATTAACTAAATCAATATCACCCTTGGGGTCGATAATTATGATACATTCTTTGGGCTTTCGATGAATTGCCTGAGTCACTAACAACTCATAAAGCCGGGTCTTTATTGAGCCTGTTGTACCAACGATCAAGGTATGTGAATTGGTATGTTTTAACGGCACTATAATATCTTTATAATTTGTTTCAATCCCATGAATGAGTGGATTACCCATCTCGCTATCATCCCTGACGCTTTTTCTTATTTTCCTACCATGCATCTTAAAATACCATGCAGGAGGAACTAATAAGTGATCAGGCGTTTCTCTGATGTCTGAATTTCTCTGTGTATGTGTATAATTCCAATTATATCCTGTACCCAAATACAAATACTCATTATTTGTCTTTTCAATAATCTGTTTTATTTGGTGAGAAGTAATCCAGTCTAATGGTTTGAACATCAAATTAAGTTTTCGATGCCATATGACATCACTTTGATATAAGCGATAGACAAATAATATGATTGATGCCACACAGGTTATTAAGAATGGTGCTTTAGGCATGGTTGTATATTTAATGATATAAAGATTGCCGAAAAAACATAATAACCAACCAATGGCTGAATATGATTCATAGACTTTTCTCCATGGCATTTCATAATCTTGAATCATCTCTTTTCCTTTGTTTAATGAGTGTATCTATAGGTTTAAATAAAACCATCCCGTTGTTTTCAATACAGACATCATACAATTCATTGTGATTAAGATTATTTTGCTAACGAGCCAAAATATGCATGTTAACAACCGGTGACTCTCTTTTTTTTAAGATAATATAGTGTTCATTATCAACTATTAAAGAGAAAACAGATCATGGAATATACTAAATTTAGAGATTCAATCACCCGTCGAGTTCCTCCCTCAGATCTTTTTCCTGCACTTGCGGTTGATGAAGAACACAACATTTATGTTTTTGATGATAACTATATTGGTTTTGCTTTTATTTGTGAGCCACTTTCAGGTATTGGGCATAATATTGACAGCCAATTGAATTCTTTATTTAATTCAGACTGGCCTACGAATACATTTATACAGACCAGCTTATTTTCATCTCCTGATATTTATGACCGACTCTTTAATATGTCTGACTTACGAGGTAAGTGTTTTGATGATGATTGTTTGAGCGTCAACGGAAGTCAAAGAATTGCGTCTCAATTTATGAAAGCTCATTATGAGTTTCTTGAAAGAAGTATTGATGAATCGATTGAAAAGCAAAATAACACACGACTAAGAAATATTCAGATTCTCATTACCGTAAAGTTCCCCTCTCCCGATAAAATTGATAACAAAGCGTTTAACCAAATCATTAAACACAAAGAATCTACACAAAGTATTCTTAACAACGTCAATCTACAGCCAGTTGAAATGGACCCTGATTCTTATGTGAGAATCATGTCTGTTATTATGAATGGCAGTGATGATGCGAGTTGGAGATCAAGACAAATGCTTTATAGAGATGATGATTTGTTGAGAAATCAATTTGCCGATGCTTCAACTGCAATTGAATTTGACGATGTTCAAATGAAAATCGGTGAACGTCATGTTCGTACCTTATCAGTCAAACGAATGCCTCATTTAATCAGTCTTGCCAATACAGTTCGTTATTTAGGTGACCCCTTCACAGGCTCTCGTGGAATTCGTAATTCAATGGTGATGACACTGAGCATGTTTTTTGGTGATCAGGAAGCTGAACGTTCAAAAGTTGAAAATGAAAAAAACGCCCTAACCTATCAGGCTAGTGGTCAACTCAGTCGTTTTGTCAATAAAATCAAACAACAAAAAAGCTCAATTGATATCTTATCTGCCGCTTTAGAAGACGGTGATCGTGTCGTTCGGGGTTATTTATCATTTGTTATGTTTTCTGATGATGAAGAATCTGCTACTCGTGATGTTTCTAACTGCATAGCCTACTATCGTGATCTTGGTTTTCAACTACAAGAAGACAGATTGATTAATTTGCCTGTATTTTTAAACAGCATGCCGTTTGGTTGTGATAAAAACAGTTATAATGCATTGCAACGTTTTAAAAGAATGGGAACACGCCACGCAACCAGTTTATTGCCAATATCGGGTGACTGGAAAGGATTAGGCGGAATGGCAATGCCTCTGGTTTCACGAAATGGTCAGCTCATGGGTTTTGATCTATTTTCTAACCCTGTCAATGCCAATAGCATTGTTTCAGCAGAATCAGGTTCCGGAAAATCATTTTTTATGAACGCATTGATCATGAGTTATGTTTCTATGGGTGCAAAAATATTTGCCATTGATGCTGGTCGAAGTTACAAATCTGTGTGTGAATTACTTGGCGGTGATTACATCGATATGGATGACAAAACCGATATTTCTTTAAATCCTTTTGCCAATTTAGAGTCCTGGGTTGAAGAGTCAGATATTTTAATGGCATTACTTATTTCAATGATCGAGCGTAAAGACTCATTATCAGATGAGCAAACGGTTCATTTAAGAAAATTCACGAAGGAATTGTGGGACGAACATAAAAATGAATCTACAATTGAATTATTAGCAGAAAAAATTGATGCTCATCGAAATGAAGAAGGCAAGATTGTTGATAGTATTCAGTCGTTAGCTCTACGTTTATATGAATTTACGCCAAGTGGTGAATACGGACATTTCTTTTCAGGCGACAATGTTCCGAATTTTAAAAAGCAGTTTACTGTTCTGGAATTAGATAATTTACAGCATAGAAAGCATCTACAAAAGGTTGTTTTAGTACAATTAATTTCAATAATTCAGCGACAATTCTTCCAAGGAGACCGTAAAACACCTCAGATTTTGATTGTGGATGAAAGTTGGGAACTTTTAACTTCTGGTGAAGCGTCCGGCTTTCTCGAAGCTTCATTCAGAAAATTTAGAAAATATATGGGTGCTGCGATTATTATTACCCAGTCAATTAATGACGTTTATGCAAATGAGCGTGGTCGGGCAATGGCAGAAAATGCCAGCACTAAAATATTGATGGGCCAAACTGCAGAAACAGTTGAGTCTCTAAAAGCAAGTAAGCGTATTGATATGTCAGATGGTGGATATGAATGGTTAAAAACAGTTCACAAAGTAGATGGTCAATATTCTGAAGCATTTATACATTCAAAATATGGTAGTGGGATAGGGAGATTGATTCTACCTCGTGAGATGCAGTTATTTTTTACAACGACAGCATCAGAGAGAACTAAAATAGATAGCTTGGTAGCACAGGGGCATTCAGAAATAGGGGCCTGTAAAATCTTAGCTAAAACAATGTAGATATATAAAGTATATGCCATACTAATTTGTATGGCATAAAAGGAAAAATGGATGCAAAATTGTCTTCAACAACTTAGGTATGGCGTATAATAGCAGAGGCCAATATGACAAAGCAATTGAATATTACCAACAGGCACTGACCATTGATCGCAAATTAGGCACAGAAGGGAAAACCGCCATAGTCCTTAACAACATAGGCAGTGTATATCAGAGCTTGGGACAATATGACAAAGCGATTGAACATTATAAAGAATCAATAAAAATCAGAGAAAAACTTCGTTTAACCGCCAAAGGTGATGCAAGACGAGATTATCTAGCCAGTGTTATATCTACCTATGAAATTTTAACCGAAGCTTATTTCAATAACCAGCAATACGATCAGGCATTGGCATCTGGAGAACTTAGTCGGACTAAGGGATTAGCTGAACAAATGACAGGAGATGTAAAATGAAACAATTATTCATACTATTCCTATCACTGAGCCTATTAACAAGTTGCATCGAGAAACAGTCTGTAAAACCAACATCCTCAAATTCCCAAAGATGGTTAAGTAACAGTCCAGTCAGAATGAACGACCAGTCTAAACGTACTGTTCGTATCATGCCCCAATCCATCAATGATATTACTATCAGCGCACCCCCTGAATCTACAGCTTACCTTGTTTTCAATAACAGCAGCAGAGAAAATATGATTCAACTGGTTAAAACTGGTTCATCTGTTTCAGGTGAAAAGGTCACACGCAAACAATTTCTTAATATTTTTGGTGAGTCACTAATTAAAAAAGCAGAAAAAGAGGTCAAAAAATTAAAAGCCATGAAAGCGGCTGATCTTAAACAAGTGAACTTAAATATAAAATCAAAAAAAGATTTAACCGAATCTAAACAACAAGCTCAACTGGGTCATGTTGTGAATTACTATCGTGGAATATTGACAGGCCAAATTAAATCAGATGATAAAACCTTCAAACAATTATCCAGAAACTTCTATGACTATTTAATTCAACCTACTGCTCATCTTTTTAAAAACAAAACGGCTCTGGTCATTGTACCAGACGGCATTCTGGGTTTTCTCCCGTTTGAAACTTTAATGACACCCGATGGTCAATATTTAGCAGAAAAATATCGTATTACCTACACACAATCGTTAAAAATACTGGATATCGTCAATCAACGTCAATACAGCTCTAATCGTAAAACATTACTCGCTATGGGCGGTGCAATCTATGATGC
>JABHHM010000132.1 GCA_018671575.1 Methylococcales bacterium
AACAAAAGCCAAAGCCCAAAAGAATGATGGCTATACTTTAATTTATCAAAGCCATGTTTAAGTCAATCTAATCAACATAAGCCATCAATCATGCTCAATTTCTGGGACATTCTAAACATACGATCCACCACCGACATCAAACAAATTAAAAGAGCCTACGCCAAACAACTTAAAACTTGTCGACCTGATGACGATGCTCAAGCTTATCAACAATTACGGAAAGCATTTGATCTGGCAAAAAAATGGATTAAACAACAGCAAGCTAACAATAACACCAGCGACTATGACACCATTGAGCAATTGACTGAAACCGATGAATTGTTCAGTATCCAACAACTGTTTCCCGAACTAACAGAAATCATTGATCCGCCAAAACCCAGCATTCTTAATAAACCCCATCCCGAGTCAAAAACAATGTCTCAAGTGGTGGATGAGTTGCATCAACAATTATTTTATGACAATGACGGCAAAAATAGAACGTGTGATTATTTTAAACACATGCTGAAGCATTATGATGAATTACAACATTTAGATGCCTTTCGTGAATTTGAATTGCGTTGTTTTGGCACGGCCATTCATTGGCAAGAACAAGCGCTTTATCCAGGTGAGTTGTTTCTTTGTATGGAAGCCTATTTTGACTGGCAACATGCTCCACATAAAAAAGATTATATCAGTCAGCATTTAAATGACTTTGACCAAAAAATAGAGCCTTGGCGTGTTTTAGCTAGTTTGCATAAAAAAGCTGAACTCTATGAAAATGGGCAGAATACCAGTGATGAAAATCACGCGGCTAAAATATTATTGGGGAAATTTAGACCCCGATATTTTAAACGGTTGCAATTTAAAACCAGTTGTCGGTCAGAAATTAAGGCGTTGATTAAACAATTGCAAGACCATCCTTTAATAAAAATTCATCCTGATTTAACCAGCGATACTTTTCTTTGGTGGGAAAAAAGATTACCGCACACACCATTAACTGTTTACCATATTTTTTTTGGTTTATTCTTCTCCTCAATCTTTCCACCCATTGTCATATTGAATTATTTGAATTTGCCTCGAACGAATCTTTGGTCTTTCGGCTCTTATTTTTTAGAAAGCTTAATCGTTGCATTCATCGGTAGAGGACTGGTTTGGGGAATAAAATGGAATATCCAGCATTTTGAATGCCAAATTAAATACCTTGGTAAAGTTTGTGATTTATTGTTTAAACATGTATTTTCTTATGTGTTAATGGGGACTTTTCTTCTATTCCTAGTCATTGAAATTAATGACGAAATTGAAGTTTCCATGAGGTTAAATATAAGTAGCAGTTTATTCTCCAGCGATGACATTATTCAGCGAATACTGACTGCATCAATAGCAATATGGGGAATAATAAAAATTACGTCGCCAATCATTTTGATCATGCAACAACGATTAAGCACAGCACAGCATGCTATTTTATGTCGTTGGATCAGCCTGATGTTTGTTATTGCCATCTTACTGCTGGCAAGCATTACAAACACTATAATGAGTTTTATTTTAGGGGTGATTTGTTGCATTATATACATCACCTTCACATTGGAAAAAGTAGACTTCGTACTTTTCCCCGCTATGGTCACTTCCTATCTGACTCTATTGTTGTTATCTGATATTGAAAGTTTAACCACTCAAACTTTTTTTCTATTGATGGCAATGATCATTCATCGAATTTACCTCTATACTTTAAATAAATTACTCAAGTCAAAATGGGAAATACAATTCAATCAAGATCGATTTCAATATTTACTGGTTATTATGATTAGCATCCCCGTTACATTAATCGGTAAAACAGGCATCAATTATTTATGACAAATCCCACCATCATAGGCATTGATCTTGGCACCACCAATAGCCTGTGTAGCATCTGGCAAGATGAACAAGCCATTTTAATTCCGAATGTTCTGGGTCATACCCTCACTCCATCAGTGGTTGGCCTTGATAATGAGCGACAAATTATTGTGGGTGAGATGGCAAAACAACGCCTAACAACCCATCCAAAATATACCATTGCCAGTTTTAAACGGTACATGGGGACTGACCGATCATTTAAAATCGGTTGGAAACTTTTCCGCCCAGAAGAATTATCAGCACTCATCTTAAAAAATCTCAAAGCCGATGCCGAAGCGCATTTGAACACAACCATCACCGAAGCCGTCATCAGCGTGCCTGCTTATTTTAGTGATGCCCAACGTAAAGCCACCAAAATTGCTGGAGAACTGGCAGGTTTAACCGTTCGCCGACTTATTAACGAACCCACTGCTGCCGCCATCGCTTATGGTCTGCATGAAGCGGACAATGAAAGCACTTTTTTAGTGTTTGATTTGGGGGGCGGCACGTTTGATGTCTCAATTTTAGAATTATTCGACGGTGTGATGCAGGTTCACGCATCCGCTGGCAATAATCATTTGGGCGGCGAAGACTTTGTGGATGTCATCATTCAGTATGTATTAGCCGAGAACAAGTTAAAACATCAAGACCTCAATCTCAAGCAACGAGCCGTTTTACGCCAATGTGCAGAACAAGCCAAACACCAACTGACACAACATCAGCAAACCACGATTGATCCCAATCATAAAAAAATTCAAACAACACCAATCACCCGAAAAATCTTTGAAACCATCAGTGATCCATTGCTTGAAGCCATCAAACAACCACTTCGCCGAGTGATGACCGATGCCTCACTCAATGTCAATGATCTGGACACTGTTGTATTGGTGGGCGGAGCGTCTAAAATGCCACTAATTAGATCCATGGTTTCAAAAATGTTCCGACACATTCCTAACAGTCACATCAATCCAGATGAAGTGGTCGCCATTGGAACCGCTGTTCAAGTTGGATTAATCACCCGTGGCGAAAGTCTGAAAGAAATCGTCTTAACCGATGTTGCACCTTATACTCTGGGAACGGGTGTTCTTAATAAAAATTCAAATGATAATAGTCCGCTATTTGCTCCGATCATTGAACGCAACTCACCCATTCCCATCAGTCGTAGCAAAATTTTTGTCACCGCATCTGACAACCAAACCATCGTGCAATCTAATATTTACCAAGGGGAATCACGACTGGTTAAAGACAACATCAAATTAGGCGAAATTAGCATTGATGTTCCTCCAAAGCCAGCAAATGAAGAAAGCATTGAGACCCGATTTACCTATGATGTCAATGGACTACTGGAAGTAGATATCACCGTTTTATCAACAGGGCTAAAGAAAAGCATGGTCATCGAAAGCAGTGAAAATAACATGTCAAAAGAAGATATCAAACACTGCTTGGAAAAACTTGCTGAGTTAAAAATTCATCCCCGTGATCAAGTCGAAAATGCCACGTTAATTGCCCGAGGAGAAAGACTCTATGAAGAATCCATTGGTGAAAAAAGGGATTATATAGGAGGGATATTGGAAGATTTCAATGAATTAATTAATCAGCAGGATGTTAATGCAATAGAAATGGCACGGCTTAAAATAGTGGGTGTTTTTGATGAAGTTGAACTGGACAAGCCATTTTGTTAACAATGAGAATTTACAATTATGTTTAGCATTCTATCATGGAGTCATTAATGACAAAACAACACTATGACATCATCGGCGACATTCACGGTCAAGCAACTGAACTGATCCAATTGCTAGAAAAAATGGGTTACCGCCAACATAATGGTTGTTACCAACATCCCAGCAGAAAAGTCATTTTTCTGGGTGATTTTATTGACCGGGGCAAACAACAACGACTTGTCCTTGAAACTGTCATGGCAATGATTCAACAAGGTTCTGCATTGTCTGTCATCGGCAATCATGAGTTTAATGCAATGGCTTTTCATACGCCCAATCCAGATAATCCTGATGATTGGCTGCGACCTCATTCGATGGGTAATAATCAACAACACCAAGCTTTTTTAGATGAATATAATGACGATAGTGAAGAACTAAACAAGGTATTGAATTTCTTTTACACCTTACCACTGTTTTTAGATTTGGATGGATTGCGAATTATTCATGCCAGTTGGGAACCGAATTGGGTTCAATCATTAAAACCCGATTTAAATTCAGACAATACCCTCACCAAAGAACTTTTAATCAAAGCCAGCACCAAAGGTAGTCATGCCTACAAAACTGTTGAATCTTTGATTAAAGGTGTCGAATATAAATTACCCAATGGCATAACGTTTGATGACAAAGATGGTCATCCTAGAAAAGCGGTGCGCACTCAATGGTGGCGCAATACCGATTGTACTTTAGGTGAAATTGCCATTCCTGCTAATTTTCTGGATCAACAAACAGCCAATATTACCATTAAAGCAGAAGAACTGGTGGGATATCTTTCAACAGAAAAACCACTGTTTTTGGGGCATTACTGGATGGTTGGTGAGCCAGTACCGTTAGCTGATAATGTCGCTTGTCTTGATTACAGCGTGGCAAAACCGGGTGGCAAATTGGTTGCTTATCGGTGGGATGGTGAGCAAAAACTAAGCAAAGATAAATTTATTTGGATTGAACGTGAAGCACACCATGACAACAATCAATGAATAGAACAACCGAAACAAATGAGCCAACATGGGTCACAAACCGATCCATACTTGCTTTACTGATTATCATCCTGATTTTGTACGCAACAACCACCTATTCATGGTCGTATCATATTGTGGCCTTATGTTTGGGCTGTTTTATCGGCATAGTATCATTATTAGAAAAACAGATAAACAAATGGTGGTTTTCAGGTGTAATGATCATCATTAACCTCAGTATCGGCTTAGCATTACCTATTTATTATCATATCGATAAAAGCAGTTTTATCGAATACTTGCTCACCTTGATATTGGGTGCTGCATGTTTTCAACATGGATATAACATCATCATGACTCATATCACAAGCAACAAGGCAAAACCCAGCAAAACATTAAATACAATCCATCAAGCAAAAACATTCGCCATTAGAGCACATGGCAATCAACAATATGGTGACAAACCGTATGTGGTTCATTTAGATGCTGTGGCAGAACTTTTAACAAAATATGGTGAAACCGCACAAATCATTGCCTATTTACATGATGTGATTGAAGACACGGAGATTACTTACACCGATGTTAAAAACGAATTTGTGAATTTGTAGCAGATTGCGTTGCAATCGTCACCGATGAATCTGGGGAAAACCGAAAAGAACGTAAAAATAAAACGTATGCCAAAATGAAAACAGTCACTGGTGATCTTGAGTTGGCATTAATTGTTAAAACAGCCGATCGATTAGCCAACATTCAATCTTGTATTGATGATGGATTGTCAGATTTTCTTGAAATATACATCAACGAACATCCTGTTTTTCAGGATGCGGTTTATCGAGAAGGTTTGTGTGTGGATATTTGGCAAAAACTTCAAGGTCTGGTGGGCAAAAACATGACGAGTATCAACACATCACTCAGCATTTTAATAGTTGCAGATAATTCCACGGTACAACGAATTATTAGAAATAATTTAGTCGATGAATTGAAGATCACCCATGTAAAAATGGCAGAAGATGATAGCGCAGCTCTTCAAATCATTCAAAATGAAATTGTCGATATTATTATCGCATTGCAACATCGTGGAGATAGTCAAATAATCTCTAGGTTAGCCAATCACAAACATTTTGACAAAGAAAACCGAACCATTCCATTAATTGCCAGTGTTCATCAGGCAGGATCCTTCATTGAAAGTGCGTTATCAGCTGGTGCAGACCAATGTGTTATTTACCCAATAACGGCCAGTCAACTTAGGGAAACAATTCTGGCAGTGACCAGTGGCAAGAAAAATAATGAGAGCTAAATATTCTGAACAGATAGGCTGGTCAATTAATGCTTGAAGTAATATGGATTATAATTGAATGGATAATAATGTCGATCGTTGTCATGACCTTCAGCGTTCTTTTGACTGCCACTGTGAAAAATATCAGACAACAGAACAATAGCGATAACTGGTTAACCGTTTCAGGGAAAATCATTTCATCAGAGGCAGAAAAAAATAACTATTTATTTAGTCACATTTTTCCCTCTCGATACAGTGCACACGTTGAGTATGAATATAAAATTAATGATCAAACTTACACGTCTGATTGTATCAGCCTACTGCATTTTGAACCTGGTGGTCATCAAGATGTATTGGATTACCTGAAAGATTATCCAAAAGACCAACAAGTTGTTGTGTACGTTAACCCAGATAATAGTAAAAAATCTGTTTTAGAACCTGGCAAAAAAATAGTGGGTTCGATAGTGCCACTCATTCTATTTGGTGTTTTATTGTGGGCATCACTTTCTCATTTTTTTATTTTTAGCCCCGAACAATACCCGATTGTTTCATCATTTTTTATAAATTTATTTGAATAATAATTCAGCTTCCACCATTCAGTTGCCAGTATTTTCCAAAAAGCTTGATTGCATTATGCCACTCAGGTATTAACTTGCCGAGGTTATCTGAAACCAAATCAGGCTTATTTGACCGCTGACCAGACAAAACATCCAACATTGCATGAACACCTTCATAAACACCCTTACGACTATAACCGCCTTCCATACAAAACAGTATTTTACCGTCACACAATTGTTCTGCCAACTCCAACATAATATGAGTCAACGCACCAAAACATGCACTTGATGCTTTCATGTGACCTAATTGATCATCCTGATGAATATCAAACCCCGCAGAAACAATGATCAATTCAGGTTTGTATTGACGAGCTATATTCGACAACAATTGCTGATAAATCCCAACAAAAGCTGAATCACCTTGAGCTGTTGTCAGTGGTAAATTAATGTTGTATCCCAAACCGGCATCTTGTCCAATTTCGGTATAAAAACCTGTTGCTGGATACAAAGGATATTCGTGAGTCGAAAAATACAACACTTGATCCGTGTCATAAAATGATTTCTGAGTTCCGTTGCCATGATGCACATCCCAGTCAACAATCAGAATACGTTTAACACCGAATTGTTGCTGTGCATACCGAGCTGCAATAGCAACATTATTGAAATAACAATAGCCCATTGCCGATTCTGCTTCGGCATGATGACCTCCCGGACGAGTCAATAAGAAGGCTCGGTCAACCTGGCCACTCATGACTTTCTCAATGGCATCAATCGTTGCACCCACTGCCAGCCGAGCAATTTTTTCAACACTGGCTATTGATGAATCCTGATCTTCATCATAGAAAATGACTGTAGCTTCTTTAACCCAATCAAGATGATCATGAGTGTGATTGAGCAACAAGATGTCATCCGTTGCCATTGAAAATTCGGGATAGATAAATCGACTGGCAATGTCAGTATTTAACAGATCACCATACAAAGTAGACAATGCCTCATCACAGGGATGTGATTTTGCACCAATCTTAAACTGCAAGAACCAAGGATGATGATACACTGCGGTCGTTTTTGATCGAATCATGGAAACTCACCGAACATTTATTTTCAATCCTTTTCATTAATTCCAGAATAAAGCAAAATATCCAATTCATCCTGTGACAATAAATCCTTTGCATACGAATCATCTGAACAAAGCTCTCTGTCATGCATTAAATTCAATTCATTCTCAAACGCTTCAATGGCGGATAATGTGTTTTGGTTAAATTGAATCATCGGTAGCTCAACCGTTTCAGTGGATTCATCAATAACACATTCA
>JABHHM010000245.1 GCA_018671575.1 Methylococcales bacterium
CTAAAATAGGAGCAACCATTCTTTTAGCAGAATAAAACGCTGCCCAAACGGCAAATAGAATGCTAAACAATAAGACCAATGATAAAGTGACCGTAAAGGTATCTTTCAATGCATTGTGTAAAAAAACCCTTTCTCGATGCTTAGTAAAAACAGTTTTCACAGAATCTGCCAGTGTTTCAATTCTTTTAGGTACTGGAAAAATTGCCTGTAGCATCGCTGAACCACCACTGGGATCATGCACAATAATTCGAATATGCATCCCCTCTTCCCTGATGGTCTCCAACTTAAAATAGTCATTGCCCAAGCCTAAGTGAAAGAGCGTTTCTTCACTTAACCGAGTGGGTAATATCTGACCTTGATTGACATTACTGGATGCCACTGCTTTTCCAGTATTGGTAAACAGCGTCATTTCAGAGGCATTATATTTTGCTCGCCATTCACCTAAATTGATAGCCAACATATTTTCAGGCAGCTGCACAACACTCTCAATAACTTCCTCTGTTTGTCGCTTATGTTCTGCAATATTTAGATCTAGAGAGGCTCGACTTAAATCCAGAGCATTCTGCAACCCTTCTTCAATTCTCACATCAAACCAGCTATCAATACCCCTATTTAAAAATTGCAACGAATAATAATAAACCACCGACACTGGCACCAAAGCAACAACAACAAATACCAACCCCATCCTAAGTGTTAATTTTGCACCAGGCACTCGATAACGGCATTGTTGCGCCATTTTAAAAAAATTAGCAGCGATCAAAGAAATCAGAATAAATAAGCCGATACCATTGATGAATAATAAGCTAGAATATTGACCCGAATTTGCATTATCAGTATTTTGAATCGCTGAACTCATTAAATCCAACGTACCAATTAAAATGATAAATAAAATCATTAATGGCAAAATTCTTGTCGAAAAATAGATTATCTTCCCAGGCGCCACGAAAACCACTCACTGTATAATTGCCATGACGAAGAAAAATAGGCTAAAGGACGTAAAGGAATTGGTAATGCTTCTATATCTAACAATGTCTTCATACGCACCATATACACAACATCAGGCGTTAACACATTGCGATTGAACATTTGCAGTTTTTTTAATGCCCCCATAAATCTCAATGCGGCATTCAACGTAGAAAAATTATGTTTAGTTGAGTCTTTAAAGGATATAACTTGATACAAATCAGATAATGCATTGTAATGAATTGAGCTTTTGTAGGAAATATCATAAACTTTCTTATCCCACAACAAATCTCGTTGTTGCAAAACCTCAATCACCACTTCAAGCGTTAAAGCCACACCATTTTGCAATGCCTCTAATGCTGTTTTACTGAACTGATATTGTATCGAACCATCTAAGATATAGATATTCTCAACCAAGCTGGTTTCTATTCGCTGAATAACAAAGTCTTCTTTAGACCAGGCACAGTGAGAAAATAAGAGACTACTCACAACAACTAACCAACAAATATTTTTTGTCTGGAAAAAATTACACATCATTTTTAAAAAAGTAGCTATATTCTTAGAAAATTATCATCAATAAAAATTAATTGAATCACCAAACATTAATGTTGCATGATTACTACAAGTTATTATCACTTATGTATAAATGATACACTCAAAGCATGATTTTGACTATGATGTTGTTTTCAAGTTTATAAAATTTTTCAGCAATACGGTAAAATAACGCTTTCCTTACTTTAGGATTCGGCTTATTTGCATTACAATCTATGATTTTATGACTTATGGCAATTAACAAAATGGATATTATATTTCTAAAGGGTTTAAGAATTGATACGATCATAGGTATTTATGATTGGGAAAGAACCACCAAACAACCCATCATCATTGACCTTGAGATTTCAACAGACATTAGACAAGCTGCCACAACGGATGATATTGAACAGACAACAAATTATAAATCAATTGCCAAAAGAATCATTAACTTTGTCGAACACAGTCAATTCCAATTGGTAGAGACACTGACAGAAAAAATTGCAGAAATGATTTTAGATGAATTTGATGTCGATTGGCTAAAACTGACGCTCAACAAAACTGGTGCTATCTCAGGAGCTAATGATGTAGGCATCATCATTGAGCGCAGGAAATCACAAAATGCATGATATTTATATTAGCATTGGTAGCAATATCAACCGTAGCACCAATATTCGCTCATCCATTGAAGCACTTAAAACAATCTTTAAAACACTGGTTATTTCTCCCGTTTACGAAACAACCGCCGTTGGATTTGATGGGCAACCCTTTTATAACTTGGTGGTCAGCACTAAAACCCTACTCAGCGCTGATGAGACCCATCAATGTTTAACCAAAATTGAAAACCAGCATCAACGAGACCGAACCCAAGCCAAATTTTCATCCAGAACACTGGATTTAGATTTACTGCTGTATGACAACCTCATCATTCAAACCAAAGCATTACAAATTCCTCGGGATGAAATTATTAAATATGCTTTTGTGTTGGCGCCGTTAGCAGATATTGCACCCGAGTTGAAACATCCTGTTTATGATCAAAGTTATCAGCAATTATGGGATGAGTTTGATGGTTCGTCACAACAGATCAAATTGATTAATTTTGGTTTACCCACATTGGATGAATTAATCAAGTGAACATCATCCATCACGGGGCAATTAATGGCGTAACAGGCTCTTGTCATGAATTGCAAATAGATTCAACACAATCAATATTGGTTGACTGCGGACTATTTCAAGGCAATGAACAATCATCAAATAAAGCATCATCTGAAAAACTATCCATTGATTTTGATATTCAAGCAATTAAAGCGTTATTAATAACACATTGCCATATTGATCATGTTGGGCGTATTCCTTATTTACTGGCGGCAGGTTTTACGGGTAAAATTTATTGCTCAGTACCAACAGCCATTCTGTTGCCATTGGTATTAGAAGATACCGTAAAAATTGGTTTTTCTCGTGATAAAAAACTCATTGATCGATTTCTGAAAAAAATCAAACAAATGTTACAACCACTTCATTATGGAATCTGGCATAAAATTCCATTAAAACAACATCAGCTAAAAATAAAACTTAAACCTGCGGGTCATATTTTAGGCTCTGCCTATATTGAATGCTTGATAACTCAAAATAAAACACAAAACAAAATTATTTTTTCAGGTGATTTGGGTGCGCCTTACTCCCCTCTATTAAAATCGCCTAAATCTCCCTACTCAGCAGACATTGTCATATTAGAAAGCACCTATGGTGACCGTTTACATGAAAACAGACGCGATCGAAAACAGCGATTAAAACAATGCCTTGAAAGATGCTTTAGTAACAAGGGTGTTATTTTAATCCCAGCATTTAGCATCGGTCGAACTCAAGCCATACTCTACGAATTAGAAGGGATCATTCATCAATACAAAAAACAATCATTAACCCGCAATAATCAATGGCAAGACCTGGAAATTATCATCGACTCACCTTTGGCCAATCGTTTTACCGAGACCTATCAAAAACTCATGCCTTGGTGGGACAAAGAAGCCTTTAAATTAGTAAAATACCGACGAAACCCATTGGCATTTGAACAAATGACCACCATTAATTCTCATGCCAGTCATTTACAAACCGTCAAAAACTTAAAAGCATCTGATCATCCAACCATTATTATTGCCGCCAGTGGTATGTGTCAAGGTGGTAGAATTGTCAATTATCTAAAGTCACAGCTAACTCAAGCGGATGCAGATATATTATTTGTGGGTTATCAGGCAGAAGGTACACTCGGCCAAAAAATCCAACAATATGGACCACGAAATGGCTATGTTATCATTGATGATCAAAAAATTTGGATTAAAGCCAATATTGAGAATTTATCAGGTTATTCTGCTCATGCTGACCAACGTAATTTAATCAATTTTATAGCCAGAATGAGAAAAAAACCCAAAGAAATTCGATTAATTCATGGTAGCTCAAAAGCCAAACAAACCCTAAAAAATGAATTTGAAAAAAAGTTTAAAGATATTTTGGTGAGTATTCCAGGATAAACCAATACATTACGATTAACTTTAGGAATGCACATGAAAAAATTGCCCATCGGCATTCAAACTTTTTCAGAAATTATTGAAGACAACCATTGTTATGTCGATAAAACACCGCTTATTCATAAACTGGTCAATGAAGGTAAGTACTATTTTCTGTCACGACCTCGAAGATTTGGTAAATCATTACTTATCAGCACCATAAAATCTGCATTTTTAGGGCAACAATCATTATTCAAAAACCTCTATCTGGAAAAAAACTGGGACTGGTCAATTCAACATCCAGTGCTACAAATTAGTTTTGGTGGTGGTGTTGTCAAAGATCGTGAAAATTTAGATATCATGTTTGAAGATATTCTTCGCGACATCCAACAACAACACAAGATCACATTACACAACAAATCTATTCAAGGAAGATTTGCTGAACTCATTAGAGAAATTCATCAAAAGTATCAACAAAAAGTAGTTATTCTTGTTGATGAGTACGACAAACCCATCCTAGACAACATTACCCATCCAGAGTTAGCAACAGAAATCAGAGAAAGTCTTAAAAACATCTATTCTGTCATTAAAGATAATGATGAACATACTCGCTTCATCTTTTTAACGGGTGTCAGTAAATTTAATAAAGTTTCGTTATTCAGTGGATTAAACAATCTGACAGATATTACCCTCAACAAACATTATGCAACCATTTGTGGTTACACCGAAGCTGATATCAAAAAAATATTCAAAGACTATATCAAGGATGTTGATTTCAAAAAATTAAGGCAATGGTATAATGGTTACAATTTCCTGGGAGAAAAAATTTACAATCCTTATGATATCTTGTTATATCTTAATTCTGGAGAATACAGTAACTACTGGTTTGAAACGGGCAGTCCATCATTCTTAATAAAATTAATACAACAAAAACAATACAATAGCTTTGATATAGACCACGTTGAAACCAGCCAGGAAATGCTTAGTAGCTTTGATATTGAACAAATTCAATTAGAAACGTTGTTATTTCAAACAGGTTATTTGACCATTGATAGTGTTGAACGTATCGGCAATGAAAATTTTTATAAATTGAGATATCCCAACCATGAAGTCAAAAGCAGTCTGAACAATCATATTCTAAATTACCTAACTGACAACCCCATTGCCAAAGCAAAAAACCAACAATTATTGTATCATGCGATGAAAGGTATTCACCTCGATGAGCTAAAAAATATATTTCAGGCATTTTTCTCCAGCATTCCTCATCAATGGTATCGAAAAAACCAATTGGCCAATTATGAAGGTTATTATGCCTCCATTTTTTATTGTTATTTTACTGCACTAGGGCTGGACACCATTGCCGAAGATACCACAAACCATGGACAAATAGACTTAACTGTCATGCTCAAAAAACAAGTCTTCATTATTGAGTTCAAAGTAGTTAATAAGAATTCTCCCGAAAACACTGCGATTCAACAAATCAAAAATAATGGCTATGCTGAAAAATACCGTCAGCATCCAGTTGTTTACCTGATTGGTATTGAGTTTAATCACAATGAACGTAATATTACTCAATTTGATTGGGAAAAAGCATGAATAAATTCTTTAACACCGCAGGTCCTATAAAAAAAGAACTTCACTATTATATCCCTCCTCTTGAACGAATTGACTGGGATGAAGTTCAAATGCTCATTGCCAGCCAAAAATATTTTATTA
>JABHHM010000131.1 GCA_018671575.1 Methylococcales bacterium
ACTACACAACTATTTTTACAACAAAAAAGGCGGACAAAAATACAAGCAAGTTGGATGTTTATTTATTGCGCATCCCCTTATATTAAACCTGAATCCATAACTTCAAGTTGCCATCATATATTCCTTAAAAACAAACAATTATGAGCCTCTAAATCTATAATGAAACCTGCATAAATTCATTTTGCTGTGCAAGTTCACCCATACTAAATACACCCCATAAATCATCTTCGACTTCAATTTCTCCGACAACGCAATCACCTACGATACCGTCATACTTACTGGTTAGTTGCTCATCATAATCATCAAAAAACCGTTTCATTCCAAACATTTTTGAGACAAGCAATCCAACTTGAATACTATTTTTTTCAATGACCAAAACACGACTTCGTCGATTAATTTTGGTATTTTCCCCACAAATATAGCCCTGTAAGTCTATAATTGTCAGCAAATTCCCTCTGACATTAGAGACACCTTTCACCCAGTTTTTTACACCAGGAACTATCGAAAGAGTGGGATATTCTAATATTTCAGAAACATCTCCTAATGGCGCTACTAATTGGTAATTATCAACTGAAAAACCAATGCCCGACCATTTCTTCAGCATCTCTTCTTGCTGAGGAAGACCCACAGCAAAACGACGACTTCGCAACTCAATCTCACGCAATAACTTTAAAGGGTGTTGCCCAGTCTTATCATCAGACATGACCCATTCCTATATTATTTGCTCTATTGACCAGTAATCGTTTTATTTGTGAAACCATTTTTAACATTCAATCTTGGGTTAAAACCATTTTTATTCTGGTAATTAATTCGACTTCAGAAACAGGCTTAACAATATATCCTTTAGCGCCTTGCCTCAGCCCCCATACTTTATCTGTTTCCTGATTTTTTGTGGTTACTATAATGACAGGTATCGATGCGGTCAAAGGATCCCGACTTAATCTTCTTGTCGCCTGGTAACCATTTAACCCTGGCATAACAACATCCATCAGTATTAAATCAGGCTGTTCTTTTTTGGCTGTTTCAATACCTTCTTCACCATTTGCTGCGGATAAAGCCCCATATCCATTTTTTTCAAGTATTGATTTCAATACATGAGTTTCTGTTGGAGAATCATCTACTATTAAAACACGAGCCATTTTTTTTTCCTTTTTTGGCCATAGCTTTTTAAGAAAACTTAACATTTTCACAATTCAGCACCACATTCACTGACATAAAATACCATCATGTCAACTATCTTTTTACAAAACAGTAACGTCACAAAAAGCACCAACATTATTAAAATTAATGTTTAGCATGACTTTTGATAGCACCGATCAATTCATCTTTAGTGAATGGCTTGGTCAAATATTGCTCTGAACCAACAATACGACCTCTCGCACGATCAAATAAGCCATCTTTACTTGACAGCATAACCACTGGTGTTTTTTTAAACAATTGATTGTGTTTGATGAGGGCACAAGTCTGATAGCCATCCAATCGAGGCATCATGATGTCAACAAAAATAATATCAGGTTTATTGTCTGCTATTTTAGCCAACGCTTCAAAACCATCAACAGCAGTTACCACATCGCAACCTGCTTTTTTAAGTAAGGTTTCTGCAGTTCGACGAATTGTTTTACTATCGTCTATCACCATGACCTTTAAACCAGCGATTTCAGGATCAACCCCACTATTACTCACTAAAACACCCCAAAAAATTTTAAATAAAATGCAATTATTCAGATCACTGCACAAAAAACGTATTTTTTGCTTGTGACTTAAAAGGGAAAGTAAAACGTCTCTCCCTTAAGAATCCCCAAAAGCTAAAGAGGTAACTATTTAGCTTTATTATATTTTTTCAAAAAAGCATCTGAATAGTTACAATAAATATATATTTGGAACTGTAGTCCAATATTTTCAATAAATATACTTTCTCGTAAAATTTATCCCAAAAAACTCGTTATTGTAAAATATACTGAATACATTCTGGTACATCATTATTTGTAGCATAAAATTTGATAATGCGTACTCTTAAACCTAAAAATATATTATTTTGTAGAATTCGTTTTAGTCATCCATGAGATAAAACAAGCCATATGAAATCCTCTCATCACAATATCAATCTGCTGTTTAAATTTTTCATCAAATTTCACCTCATCAAGCTTCTCAATAACCTCCAGTGATTTTTTTATTTTATCCAGATCAACATAAACATTAACTGCATCTTGCTCATCTAACGATTCTAACAACTCTATAAACTTTGAAACACTGTGATATACATACTGATAATACCCCAAGTTGATCGATTCTTTGGTTTCATGAGTTTGCAATAATTTATCGGGTAATATTTTAAAAAATGATTGCCGTTGCAAATGATGATCTTCTCCATCGAGATAGTGATATTTGTCTGGAATAGACAAACAATACTCAACAAATTTTTGCTCTAAAAAAGGTTGGACAACTGTTATTTTTTTAGCTGATGCAATGAGCACCAATTCTTCTACACTTTCTCCTGCCAATCTTTTTTCTGTCGACTTTAAATTATTTTTATTCAATGTTGACATTGTACGATATTGATAACCATCAATCGTATGCCTCATGACTTGATTCATGTTCAATTTTTTACCCAACTTTGCTGCAATCATCGAATGTGTTTGCCACAACGGTTTATCCTTTTTTGCTGGGCGATATTGGGTATTCCATACAAAATCTGGCATTAAGGGGTTTAAAACTTCTGCTTTCAACAATTGCCAAAAACTCAAATTTTTTGACTGACATAGCTTATTGACTTCCTTCAGTGCTTTGATCAAATGTCCTTTTCGCATCATGCCAGAAAGATAACCATCACCATAAGCGGATGTTTTATGCATTGCATCCAGCCCCCCCAATAAAACCTTTACATTGCATTGTTCAGCAAGCTCAATGAGATTATTGTAGATGTAGTAATGTGGTTGCAACGGCCCGCTATGCAACCACATTTGTGCATTGATATCAGCAATAACATCATCGGCATTTTCATGGTAATAATTTAAATGGGTTTTATTAAATTTCTCATGAAAAGCAGCCATTAATTCAAATAATTCCAACTCAGGTTCAACAAAGTCATCGGCTAACAAACTGGCAAATAAATCTAGCTTTTCTTCTTTTTTTTGAGTTTTACATAAAGCATAAAAGGCTAAAATTGCTGAATTAAAACCGCCACTAAATAACAAACCTATTTTATGCTTAGTCTTTAAATTGTGTTTTATTGATGAAGTCAGTTTTTTTTTATATTCACCGTAATACTCTTTATCGGTTTCAAATCTGACTTTATTTTTTATGTCGGGAAACCAAAAACAATCCAAAAAAAAATGATCCTTACTGACTGACAATTGAGTCCCAGCAGGCAATTTGCAAATCGCATCAAAATAAGTTTTTTGTATATCTTTAAGCTCGATGCCCAACAAATATTCTGCAATTTTAAGCTTATCGAATGTTTTCGGTACACTAGGATGACTCAGAACGGCTTTAACTTCGGTTGCAAAAACAAAATAATCTGAACCATAATAATAGTAAAGGCAACGTAACCCCATGGCATCTCTGGCACAAAAAAGTTTTTTATGACTATTATCCCAAATGGCAAAGGCAAATTCACCCAACAAATGCTCTGTACATTGCTCTCCCCACTGATGAAAAGCCAACAATAAAATAACACTGTCAGGCATATATTTTTGATGTTTTTCTTGAATGTCCAGTGCTTCGTATAATTCTTTTCGATTGTCCAAACGACTTTCAGAAACAATACTCAACGAACCATCACCACTGACAAAAGGCTGCTCTTCATAACCATCAAAGGGTGTTACGTTTAACTGCAAAAAACCCAATGCAATCGAGTCTTTGCATTGAAAACTTTGCCCATTAGCCGCACGATGCTTCATCGACACCATACATCGTTTAATATCTTTTGGATCAACCAAGCCATTTTTCAAATGAAAAATACCGCAAATAGCACTCATTTTTCTTTAAACTTTTTTATAATAAATTTAGGGTTATCATCAATATAATAATTCAAATGGGTTACATATGCTTAAGTTAATGGTATCAATTTAGGAATTTCTCATGAGTCAATGGCTTAACTTGTCAAAAGCCGCTCGGATGGCAGGCGTTAAAAGAAAGGATTTACAACAACAAATTCAGCAAGGTGCTTTACATACATTTGAAGGCATGATCAATTCAGATGAATTAATTCGTGTTTATCCTCACATCAATTTAAGTGATGCAACTGAAATCGAACGCATCGAGAAAATTAAAGAAGACTCTTTTCAAAAATGCTTCCAGGCCAAACCAGAAACTCGTGTTAAAGAATTGGAACAACAACTCATATTACTCAAGTCTGAATTAAACAAATCACAAACAGAAAAAATTATTTATCAACAAATCATGACGGAATTAACTCACAAACTATCTTCAATGGAAGCAGATTGTGATAAAAAACAAAAAATAATGTTACAAACAGTCCTAGGATGGCTGTCAAAACAGACTATGATTATTTCACAGGAACATTAAACCTAGAAAAATCAGCTGAGTCATTTTGCGTTATAAGGAGACACGGTTCGACTAATTTTCCCAGGTTAAACTTGGAAAACTGAAATGGACACGGAAAAACCAGTGATTCTTATAGTTGATGACCAGGAAGTGGTCTGTCGATTACTAGAAAAATTTCTATTTGATTTGGGTTATGCAACCATCACGGCAATGGATGGCAATGAAGCCATTCGGCTTGCAAAAGACCATACTCCCGATTTAATGCTACTAGACCTACAACTGCCTGAAAAAGATGGCTTTGAAGTTTGTCTACACATCAAAACTCAGCTATGGGGCGAACCTATTCCCATCATTGTTATTTCATCCTACGATGATGACAAACATGTCAAAAATGCTCTAAATAATGGGGCGAATGACTATATTACCAAACCCATTCAATGGGCTTTATTGGAACACCGAATTCAATTCCATATTCATTCTAAGCAAATTTTTTTCGCCAAACAAACTGCAGAAATATCCTTACAAACAAAACTGGATGACGACGCCCAACGCTTAATTGAAGCCAACCAATCTTTAGAAGAACGTCTAAAAGAAAGCACTTTGGAACTTTACCAAAGTGAGGAACGTTTTCAACTCGCCGTTAAAGGCACAGGTGAGGGCATATGGGATTGGGATATTGCTAAAGGTGAAATGTATTTTTCCATACGTTGGAAAGCAATGCTGGGTTATCAAGATCATGACGTGGAAAATACCTTTCATGGCTGGCAACGACTCATTCACCCTGCCGACCTAGGTAGAATGCTGGTCATTTGGACCAGTTACATGGAAGGAGAACTCTCTGAGTATAAACAGGAATATCGCATGAAAACAAAATCAGGCGAATATTTATGGGTAGAGTCTCGTGGTGTTTGTGTTTTTGATGTCAATGGATCACCCGCCCGTATGGCTGGTTCTCACACCGATATATCTGAACGTAAATTCCAATCCCGAGCACTGGAAAAGAAAAACAGGCAATTGACCATTGCCTACCAAAACTTGAAAGAATCACAAACCAAAATGTTACAACAAGATAAAATGGCATCCATTGGGTTATTAGCGGCAGGCATTGCTCACGAAATCAACAATCCAACAGGTTTTTTATTAAGTAACTTCAATTCTTTGCAACGTTATATCACCAAAATTAAGAGCTATTTCAATACTCAAAATGAGCTTATTTTAAAACAACAAGAAGAACAAGCATTTCCACTATTTGACGAACTTGAAAAACTTAAAAAAAACAAACGTATCAAGCCAGTCATTGAAGACTTATCAGAGATAGTTGAAGACTCATTAGAAGGTATTACTCGAATAAAAACCATTGTACATAACTTAAAAAGTTTCTCTCAAATGGAACCTTCTGAAAAAACTGTTTTATGTAATATCAATGATGGCATAGAAAACACCATCAACATTGCCTGGAATGAGCTAAAATATAAAGCAGAGATACATAAAGATTACGGAGAATTACCACAAACAAAAGCTCATATTCAACAATTAAAACAAGTTTTTTTAAACATTCTGGTCAATGCCGCTCATGCCATTGAAAATAGGGGCGATATTTTTATAAAAACATGGTCTGAAAATAACAACATCATGATGTCATTTAAAGATACGGGATCAGGTATTGAAGAACACAAATTGGATAAAATATTTAATCCTTTTTTTAGCACCAAAGAAGTGGGCAAAGGCAGTGGTCTTGGTTTAAGTATTTCATATGACATCATAAAAAATCACGATGGTGAGATTATCGTTGAAAGTAAGCTAAAACAAGGAACCAAATTCACCATTACACTACCCATTGTGTTAGATGATTAAAGCTTAGGTAACAGAATATGAATAACACCTTACTACTGGTCGATGATGAAAAACAAATATTACGTTCATTAAAAAGACTGTTTATTGACGAAGACTACGACATTCTCACCGCAATGTCTGGTGAAGAAGGCCTAGAAGTTTTAAACGAAAATGATGTAGCAGTCATCATCTCAGACCAAATGATGCCAGGCATGAGAGGAGCAGAATTTCTGGAAAAGTCCCGAGAAATCACCCCTGACTCGATTCGTATGGTATTAAGCGGTTATGCTGAAATTGACTCCGCCATTGATGCCATCAACTTAGGTGGCGCCTTTCGGTATATTTCCAAGCCCTGGAATGATGCTGATATCATTTCAAGCGTCAAAGAAGCCTTTGCACGATATAACTTACAAAAAGAACATGACCGACTAGAAAAATTAACTATTCAACAAAATGAAGAACTCAATAGCTTTAACAGCAAATTAGAGGACGCATTAGACAAAAGAACCCAGGATTTAGCACAGACCAAAAAATATGTAGTTGCTGTTTTACACTCTATTGCTGAAGGCATTGCAGTCATTGACCAAAATGGCACTATTCAAGACTGTAATGAAGCATTTTTAGCCATGTATGGGTATACTTTTGATGAAGTAAAAAATATGGAACTTCACACATTAAGTGTTGATGACGAAACCGAACGAATGATTTCTTATATCAAGAATTCACAGCAAGGCGACACCATCAAAATTGAAAGCATACACCAAAGAAAAGATGGCAGCCAATTCCCCATTGAAGCAACCACCGTCATTATGCACAATAATGATGAAAATCATCAAAGTTTAGGCCTTACTCATGCCATGAGAGTCATGAGTATTAGAGACACCACCAACCAAAAGCAAAATGAACAAAAAATCAAAGACTCCCTTGAAGAAAAAGCGGTATTACTGCGAGAAATTTATCATCGAGTTAAAAACAACATGCAAGTCATTGCCAGCATGCTCAAATTACAAGCAAGATATATTGATGATGATCATTATGCAGATATCTTCCATGACTGTGAACACCGCATTCAATCCATGGCATTGGTTCATGAAAAACTCTATCGCTCAAAAGATTTAGATAAAATAGAATTAAGATCTTATCTCAAAACATTGATTCATGATTTATTTGAATCCTATGGCGTCAGTGGCAGACGCATCACTTTAAGCATTCATGCAGATGAATTATTTGTTAGCCTAGATACCGCCATTCCTGTCGGTTTAATAACCAATGAATTGATTTCAAACACCTTAAAATATGCCTTTCCCGAAAACCGACAAGGTACGATTGATATCACTTTGAAAACACTTAATGAAGAAGAGTTATTTTTACAAACCAAAGACAATGGTGCAGGAATGAAAACTGATTTTGACATCTCGGCTTCAAATTCTTTGGGGTTAAAACTGGTCAGAACACTCACCCGACAATTACAAGGCTCACTAGAATTCAATGGGGATGATGGAACTGAATTCAACCTAACATTTAAAGATATTGGCAAAAAATAAAGGTCAGAAACCAGCATGACAAAAAAAACCAGAATATTAGTCGTAGAAGATGAAGCCCTCATTGCTGATGACATTCAGTATTGCCTGGAAGACTGTGGCTTTGATGTTCCTAGTATTGCTGCAACAGGTCTGGATGCCATCAAAGCAGCAGAAAATGATCTACCCAATTTAATCCCTGAATCCGAAACTTCATTATGAAAATATGCGTTTGTATGTGAATTCCAGCTGGTTTTTAAAAATTTATTTCGTGAAATTCACCTCAGTGCGCAAAAATCAAACTTTGGAATTAACAAATATCAAAAATACAAATTATTATCATTAATCTTGAATTTTTAACAAAGAAA
>JABHHM010000190.1 GCA_018671575.1 Methylococcales bacterium
CAGTAAGATGGGTAGTTTATTTGTTGCGAGTTGCCTTACGTCCGATAATTAACTGGAAAGGCGATGATCATTATTTTCTGTCAGCACTTCTGAAATTTCTTTTTCTCCCATTTCCATACCATGCAAAAATGCCTTTCCCCAAGGCAAAAAACGATCTTCTGTCGGTAATTGATAAACCACCCCGCCCTTATCCAGTAAATGGTTATGTATTAATTGCTCTTCATAACCCAATACCACCAATCGCTGAATACAGCCTTCAAAATATCCTCGATCATACCAAATCTGTGGCGACTGTTGTTGTGCCACAAAAGTTAAGGTATCGTTATTTAATTTATTCAGCATACTCATCAATCGATCTAAAACGTTTGAATATTTCATCATATTTCGACCTAAAATATTTCGATCTCTTGACGCTTGTCGGTTTCCATATTGGCTATCTTACCAAAATCATTCATCATAGCTTCCCAACCGTCTCTAGCCATTAACTCTTTCATAAACGCTTCTTGATGACTTTTGCTTTTCCATTTAACTAAGCAATAAACCCTTTTGTCTTCATCAATACCTGAATCACGACTGATAAAACCGTCTGCTTTGGATATATCACCATCAATTTCTTTGGATAATTTTTTCCAATTATCCAATTGCCCATCATGTAATTTAAACGACTCGATAACAAAATATTCACTCATTATATTATTCTCCTTAACATTAATTGTATTTATCAGATCATATTAGTAACGCGCAATAAATGGTCCATATTGTACGGAAATATTGTTCGTTTTCTTTGCCAAGTCATCTATTCAACTTGGGCTCAAGTAAAATAAGTAGTTTATTTATTGCCCGTTACCTTAGTTAATTTTTCAAATATTGATTTAAACTGATGACTCATGTACTGTCAATTTACTTTAGTAAAAAATTTCAAGTGTATGTAAAATTATGAAATACTCTCGTCATCATCCAAGCGAAAATTATAAACAACATATTGCCTATTACCAATCAATGCATACTCAAGGTTATAGCCGAAATATCAATGGGCAAGATCAATTTACTTCAGCACAAGATTCTTTTCCTGGAGATGCGCTGGGTAAATTTCTACAACCCATTCAACAAATTATTGAAGTCACTGGCGCTAAATCTGTGCTTGATTATGGCTCAGGAAAAGGTCAAAAATATCATCAAAATAATATTGAAATCAATGGAGAGCATTTTCAGGATATCCAAAATTACTGGAAAATTGATTCAATAAAATTATATGAACCCGCACTACAACAATACAACGCATTACCTGCTGACAAAGTAGATGGGGTAATATCGACCGATGTCCTTGAACACATTCCAGAAGAAGATATTCCATGGGTGATTGAAGAGATGTTTGAGGTTTCAAAAAATTTTGTTTTTGCAAGTATTGCGTGTTTCGATGCTCTAGCAATACTGCCTAACGGAAAAAATGCTCATTGTACAGTCAAGCACCCACAATGGTGGGCAGGCATATTTCAGTTTATTTGTAATCATTACCCTAATCATAAATATCTGCTTGCATTGATCGGCCCAAACATTAATCCATTGGGAAAAATAACCAATCAATTAGTCTGGGAAAATAATTTAAATACGCCATAATGACCAATCCTAATCTACTTCAGAAACATAGAAATGCGACAAAAAATTATAATTCCATCATATTTTAAATAAAAACAGCCACCACCCTTTCTTTTTTTTCCTATAAAGCTAAAACAAACCTTGTATTTGTTTCTTTTACGGAAAATAAAAATCATTTCCATTGAAGTCAAAGCAGGTAAAACGGGACAAATGAAATCACTTCACCTGTCCTTAGGCAACTCGCAATAAATAAACTACCCATCTTACTGGCTTTTTTGTCCGTCTCCTTTACCACAAAAACAGTTGAGTAGTGTGTAAATGAGCATTTTGAGCCGAATTTTAACGCAGCTCTGGATGAAAGATGCGTTTTTGGACAAGCTCCTAGTCAAATTTCCGTGACTAACAAACTACCTGATGGCACTGATATTCAATATGAATTTTTATCACTACCATTATATATGGTTGATCAACTGTCTCGATTAATTAAAGATTAGAACAGAGAGTTATTTCTTGCTCGTTCCTTATCTTATCAAACTTATAAACACTGATTAACGGCAGGTTTTTGCTTCAATGGTATCTTGCTAGACTGAAAGAAATATTGATTTATTTGTCTAAATTGAGGTGCTCAGTGACTCCCTTTGAATGCTTAAAATTTGATAATATTTTTTCTGAACTTGGGAACACTTATTATTCAACTACTTTTCCTGAAGCCTGCAATGCCCCCTATATTGTCAGTGTTAATCGTAATACAGCATCATTAATTGATTTAAAACAGTCTGCTTTTGGCCATACTGATTTTAAAAAATATTTTAGTGGTAACAAAACTTTCGATAAAATCAATCCGTTGGCGATGCTGTATTCGGGACACCAATTTGGCCATTATGTCGAACAATTAGGTGATGGTCGAGCCTTATTATTGGGACAGGTTAGAAACTCAAATAATGAACTGTGGGACATTCAGTTGAAAGGAGCAGGCGTAACGCCTTATTCAAGAGGAGGCGATGGTCGAGCAGTGTTACGTTCAACTATACGTGAATACCTATGTTCTGAAGCGATGCATGGTTTGGATATTGCTACCACGCGAGCATTGTGTATTGTCGGTACTGATGATCATGTTTATCGAGAAAGCATAGAGTCAGGCGCTATTTTAA
>JABHHM010000129.1 GCA_018671575.1 Methylococcales bacterium
ACCATGAAGTGCATGAAGATATTGAAGTTTTTTCTTCATTGTCTTCAGTGCTTCATGGTGAAAAAAATTATACCATTCGCAGAATATTTACCTGTCAGGGCATCACGATGACTAAGGTAAAGATTTGGCTCTTTTCCTCCTTAAAAAAGATGTGGGTGATTTGTCCGTTGATAGACTGGTGTTGTGTATGTTGTTGTGTATGTTGTTGTGTATGTGGTATAGTGTGCGTATTGAATATTTTAATATTTCACATTATTTCATGAGGGCTTAATTATGGAAGCAAATATTGAGGTTGGTTTGGTTAGAAAACAATTTCTAATATCGCAAAGCAATATATAAAAATTGGGTAAAATTGCAGAACAAAAAAGCACATCATCTGCGGATATTGTCAGACAAGCAATAGATGCTTACGACCCTGATAATGATGTCAGTATGCCAGAGTTGATGGAGCTGGTAAGTTCCAATTTACAAGAGGCTATTAAGTCTACTCAAAGTGCGAATAAAGTCATGTCTAATGCATTGGATATCATCAGTGATAAACAGGGGTAAATAAATGGCTGGCTGGAAAGATATTCTTTTAGATACAATAAAACTTTCAGATGAAGTTAAAAAATTAAATAAATTATCCGAAAAATTGTCCGATAGAACAATCGATATAGATAAACGTTTAGTGAGATTAGAAACGATGGTTGAAATTGCTCAAAAGCAATCTTCATCAGGCAACTTAAAGCTTGAGGATGACTGAAAAAAAGGGGGGCGTTTAAAGCAGGTGTTGTGGACATTAAAGCAATATAAAGACTGGGCTGATGTGCGTTTGCCTTATTGGGTAGGTCCTGGGTGTGAAGCAGAATAAACAGCTTTGCCCAAAGGGGCGTTATGTTTAAGTATCGGAAAAATAAAGTTTTTTAATAATAGGTGTTTTTTGTTTTCACCATGAAGAGCATGAAGATATTGAAGTTGTTTCTTCATTGTCTTCATGTGCTTCATGGTGAAAAAATTATACTCTCTCGCGGAGTATTTGAATATTTGCCCGTAAGGGCGTCATGTTCTACGGATTCTTTTCCTTTCAAATTTTAAATCAAAACAGCAGGTATTTGTAATATTCTATCATTGAGCCATTCAACTCGGTCAGCATTGTTGATGACTATGCCAAATTCTATGTGATGATCTTTGATGAATCTTTGTAAGCTTTGAAGTTGTTTCAGTCGAGTGGATGTGCCATATTTTATTTCAATAGGTAACAGACCAAATTCTCCGTCGATAATTAAATCTATTTCTGCACCAGATTTAGTGCGGTAGTAGGAGTATTCCCAGCGGGTTGCTGATGTTGCTTGTATTCCTCTTAATATTTCTTCAATGATAAATGCTTCAAAATTTTGACCCACCAGTGGAGAGTTATGAAGTTGTTCAAAGGTATGCAAGGATTGTAGATAATGGCACAAGCCACTGTCTCTGAAGATACCTTTCGGCATTTTAATAGTGGATTTGATTTTAGATTTTTCAAAACTCGGGATATTGCGCCAGACCATTGTGTTATGTGCAATATCGAGATAGTTTTTTACAGTCCCTTCATTGACGTTTAGTGAGCGTCCAAGTTGAGAATGATTAATTATTGTTCCAGAAAGTGATGTCAACATGCTGATAAAGCGTCTGAATTTAATTGAATCGAGTTTAGGGAACAGGTTTTTGATGTCTCGGTTGATATAGCTTTTAAAGTATTCTTCCATCCAGTTCTTATAGGAGAAATCATCTTCTGTCATTGTTGGGAAGGGGTAGCCTCCTTTGGTAAAGTGATTAAACAGTGTGCTGTAATCATTGGTGTCAATAAATTCTTCTCTAAGAGTGTTGGCATCACTAATAGATAACTCATTTTCAAATAGTTTGTAAAAATAAGGTAATTTATTTTCATTGGTCTCGTTAACTTTAAATGGTGATAATTCAATGGTAGCAACTCGGCCTGCCAGTGATTCTGATACGTTCTTAACTAATTCTGGTGAGCTTGAGCCAGTCAAAATAAAACGATTGGTTTTATTTCTATCTTCATCAATGACACCTCTTAGTGTTTTGAATAACAAAGGGGAGCTTTGTGCTTCATCAATAATCAGGTGTTGAGAATTGTGTTTAAAGAAAAAGTTCATGTCATCATGAATTTTATCGAAGACTTGTGGATTTTCCAGATCAAAATAAGCCCAGTCAGGACGTATTTGTTTGGTTAAATAAGTTTTACCGCATTGACGGACTCCTGTGATAATCACACAGGGGAAAATTTGTAGTAAATGATTAATTTTATGAGTTATATTTCTGTTTTTATATGCCATATTCAGAATGTAGTTCTGAATTGGTCGCCTGTAAATGATTTCTGCAAAAAAATATTTATCAAATTGTAATGGTGTGATATCAATTGATTACTGCGAATTGCCTCATGTTTTACGTATTTAAGTATCGGAAAAATAAAGTTTTTTAATAATAGGTATTTTTTATTTTCACCATGAAGTGCATGAAGATATTGAAGTTTTTTCTTCATTGTCTTCATGTGCTTCATG
>JABHHM010000174.1 GCA_018671575.1 Methylococcales bacterium
ATTGGCTTCATCAATGCTGTTTTTTATTTTTTCAACGGCATTGGCTGAATCTTGGTATTGTTCTTGTTGCAACATTTCGCTGAGTATTCTAATTTGAAATCTGAGGCTGGCAATGGTTTGCGCTAATGAGTCATGAATTTCATTGGCTAAGTGGGTGCGTTCTTCATGTAATGACAGTCGTTGACTTTCGTTGTCCAAATGAAAGTCTTCAATTGCCATGCCTAAATGTCGACCAATACTGATGAGTAATTCAATGATGTCTTCTCTTTTCGATAAGCCATCTTTGCTAACAAATAAGTTGTAAATGCCGAGAATTTTTCCATGATATTGTAGTGGAACAGAAATTAATTCCAGTGATTCAATGTTGTGAATGTGTTTGCCGATATTTTCAAATGAATTATCAGGATTGTTTTGGCACAAATAACCTGCAGAAATCATAGTTTTTAACTGTTGTGAGTCAAGTGGCTGTGAGGGAAGGGATGTGATGATTTCATTGTCTATTCCAATACAACTCACTAGATGCATGGTGTTGTCATCAAATAGTAATCTAACGGTTGCTGCTTGAGCATCAGTCATTTCTTTTAAAATTCTCAAAAATCGCTTTAATAATTCGTCAAGATCATCGGCCTGATTGATACTTGCCGCAACGTCATATAGTATTTTCAATGAGGCATTCTTTTGAGCAAGCCTGGCGGTTTGTTTTTGTACGTGGCTGTCAATATCTATTGTGATTTGTGCGTACTCATTGCCTAACTGATTAAATTCCTGAATGAGTTTTGAAAATAGATTGTCTTCGGGAGATTGGTATATTTCAGCACGCTTGCCCTGGCGAACATCAACTACCATTTCATAGAGTTCATGAGCGGGGTTGATGACATATTTGCGTAAACTGTGGAGCATTAAAATAAATGTTGAAAAGGCAAAGATGCTGAGAATGATGGAAATAATGAAAGCTTCATTGGTGTACGCATTTATAATTAAATAAAAGCAAAGTATTGCCCAGATAACAATGAAAAAAATAGTCTGTTTGAGAATACGGTATTCGTAGAGGTCTTTGTACCAACTGTTTTCGACAATGATTTTATTGATTTTTTCGACTTTCATGGTGTTTAACTCTTAAGATTCTTGTTGAATTTGCCACAAATTAGCGTAACTGCCATTCAGTGATAACAGTTCATGGTGTGTGCCTTGCTCAACAATGCTGCCTTGACTCATGACTAAAATTTGGTCAGCATCAGTAATGGTTGATAAGCGGTGCGCAACAACAATGGTGGTGTGATTAACGGCAACTTCTTTCAGGGTTTGTTGGATGGCTTGTTCGGTTTTACTGTCTAAAGAAGAAGTGGCTTCATCAAATAGTAGAATTTTGGGTTTTTTTAAAATGGCACGGGCAATCGCCATGCGTTGTTTTTCGCCACCAGACAGTTTTAATCCTCTTTCGCCAACAATGGTGTCGTAACCTTTAGGTAAAGAAAGTATGAATTGGTGAATATGTGCCATTTTGGCGGCATTTTTAATGTCTTGTTCTGTGGCGTCGGTTTTAGCATACAGCAGGTTATAATAAATGCTGTTATTAAATAAAACAGTGTCCTGGGGAACGACACCAATGGATTGTCTTAAACTGTCCTGAGTGATTTGGCTGATATCTTGTTGGTCAATTTGAATGCTTCCCTGGTTTAAATCGTAAAAACGATACAGTAATCTGACAATGGTTGATTTTCCTGCACCACTGGATCCTACAATGGCTATTTTTTGCCCAGCTTTTACGGTAAAAGATACATCATTTAATATTGATCGTTCGGTTTGGTAGCTAAAATTGACCTGATTAAAAGTAATTTCTCCGTGAGAGACATTTAAATCTTTGGCGTTAGGAATGTCAGTGATGTCTTGCTTTTGTTTAAGTAATTTAATCATTAAATCCATATCGGCAAAGGAATATTTCATTTGTCGGTAAACAATGCCTAAGAAATTTAGTGGAATAAAAAGTTGTAACAAAAAGGCGTTGACCAGAACCAAATCACCAATACTCATATTGCCATTAACCACTCCTTGGGTTGCCATCATCATGATGATTGTAATGCCGACCGCAATAATGGCTCCTTGACCAAAATTTAAAGCTGACATTGATACTTGGCTATTGACTGCAGATTTTTCCCAAGATGCCAATGTTTTATCATAACGAGAAATTTCAAAGTCATCATTATTAAAGTATTTAACCGTTTCGTAGTTGATCAAGCCATCAACTGCCTGGCTATTGGCTTTAGAATCTTTTTCATTCATCTCTAAACGGAAATGCATTCGCCACTCAGTTACCATTAAAGTAAATACTGTATATATGGTAACTGTCGCAAATGTGACGACAGCAAACCAAATGTCGTATTGAAGTAGCAGAATGGTGGCAACCAGCAAAAATTCAGCCAGTGTGGGTAAAATACTGAAAATCATGTAATTCATGATAGAGCTGAGGCTACTGGTGCCACGCTCAAGATCTCGGGTGATTGCCCCTGTTTGGCGTTCCAGATGAAAATTTAAGGATAAAGAAAAGAGGTGTTTAATAACTTTGACAGACAGGCGACGCATTGCACGGTATCGAATTCGAGCAAAAATAGCATCCCTTAGTTCATTGAAGAGTGAGCTGGATAGTTTTAATAGCCCGTAAGCGAGTAGTAGGGTGATGGGGAGTATTAATTGTTCCGTTTGATGATCAAGATGATCAATAATATCTTTCAAAACTAATGGAATGCCAACATTGGCTAGTTTTGCAACAATAAGACAAGATAGTGCCAATAAAACACGCCCACGATATTCCCATAATAAGGGCAGTAGGGTTTTGATATTTTGTAGGTCATTACGATCTGTGTGTGGTGCTTCAAGTTGTGAGATGTGATGCATTGTTATCTGATTCCACAACAACGCATATTAGCCCCTAGAAATTTTTCACCCGATTTTTGTATTGGACACAGTGCCCAAGTGTTTTTAATGTCTAATGGTGGTCTTAAAGACCGTTGACCTTTTTTCAAGTAGTAGGAGCAAAGAGCGCTGGTGACTACAGTACCATTAGGGCATTGATAGCGATAACTGTCTTTGTGGTGTTGGCTGGCATTGGTGCAAAATAAGTTTGATGCCTGTGTGGAATGAGAAAAAATAAAGATAAAAAATAGTGCTAATTGTGTGATTGAATGTTTCATTACATTTTATCCAAAAAGTTAAAACGCCAAATATAGCATAGTTTGACAAAAAAATTATAACCTCCAAAACAAGAAAAATTTATCAATACGATATAGATATCCAAATATGATAAATTAGTTTGATTATCTGCTATTATTAATCATATATGGTTATTTATTTGTAGTCTTATTAAGTTACCATATAAGATAAAATATAATTAAAAATAACTATAAGTAATCATATATGGTGGTTAAGTGAGTAATTGGGCTGAGAAAAGCAATGCTAAATTGCTTGAGATGATAGGTGAATCAGTTAGAGGGCGCAGGCTACAGCTAAATATCTCCCAAGGTGCTTTGTCGACATTAAGTGGCGTTTCAAAAACATCAATCACTCGATTTGAAACGGGAAAAGGAAATATCTCTTTATCAAATCTACTGTCTATTCTAAAAACACTAGAAATGGTCGACGAATTAAAAATTATCTTTAAAAAGCCTGAATCTTCTCCTGCATTACTGGCCAAAGCACTGTCAAAAAAAACACAGGAAAGGGTTAAGCGATCCAGAAATATTCCTGAGAAAGTATCTGAAAACTGGCAGTGGGGTGAGGATAAAGTATGAGCGATAGCATGATTGTTGCGGAAGTTCATTTATGGGGGACTTTGGTTGGACATGTTTCATGGGATGAAATCACCGAGTTTGCTTCATTTGAATATGACCAAAAGTTTTTGCAAGCTCCTGTCCAGCTATCACCACTTAAAATGCTCAGAATAAATAGAGTCTATGTCTTTAAAGAATTAAATAGAGATACTTTTAAAGGGCTTCCTGGAATGCTATCAGATTCACTACCTGACAAATTCGGTAATGCTTTAATTGATGTCTGGCTAGCAAAACAGGGGCGTAAAGCAAATTCATTTAATCCTATTGAGAGGCTTTGTTATATTGGATCAAGAGGTATGGGGGCTTTAGAATATAAACCCAGTCAATATCAGGGGAGAAAGTCTAATGCGATAATCGATTTAAAAGAAATGGTCGTGCTTGCTTCTAAAATATTATCAAACCGTGAAAAATTTATAGAAAATATCAATGAAAATAATGATCGTCAAATGCGCCAGGCAATGACCAATTTATTGGTGGTCGGAACATCTGCTGGTGGTGCGAGAGCGAAATGTATTATTGCTTATGACGAAACAACGGGCGAGGTCAGGTCTGGGCAAATTAAAGCAACCGAAAATTTTACCTACTGGTTATTAAAATTAGATGGTATTGCAAATAACAAAGACAAGGAATTAAGCGACCCTGCAGGTTATGGACGAATTGAATATGCCTATTATTTAATGGCAAAAGATTGTGGAATAGAAATGAGCGAATCTCGTCTGCTAGAAGAAAATGGGCGCGCTCATTTTATGACCAAAAGATTTGATCGATTGGCTGGTGGCGAAAAACTTCACATGCAATCTCTGTGTGCGATGGCTCATTATGACTTCAATATGGCAGGGGGGGATAGTTATGAGCAGGTTTTTGATGTGATTCGAGCAATTGTAACGGATAACGTTGCGAATGTATTGGTAGAGCAATTTAAACGAGCCGTATTCAATGTGATCGGACGAAACCAAGATGATCACACTAAAAATATTGCTTTTTTGATGGATAAAAAAGGTCGGTGGATGTTGTCTCCAGCTTTTGATATGACCTATGGTTATAATCCCGATGGTGAATGGACTAATCGACATCAAATGAGTATCAATGACAAAAGAAATCATTTTGTTTTGGATGATTTGCTTCAATTGGCAAAAAAAGCTGACATAAAACAATCTAAGGCAAAAACAATCATCAATGAGATTGGCCAGGTATTTTTAAAATGGAAGTTGTACGCAAAAAAAGCAACTTGTCTGAAACAGCATGAGAAAGAAATTAATAAATACTTAAGAGTCAATTTAATTTAATGATGAATCTGATAAATTAAAAATAAAGCTGGCTTATTTTATGCTTATTGTGATGATCAATCGTCTATAATTGAAACATTTAGACACTGAATATTTTTTATACTCTGGACTTTAAATGGCAGGTTTTAATTTTAAAAAAATACCGATGAACGGCTTAGGTGCTCCAATCATTTTAATGATGGTCATGGCGATGGTCATGGTTCCTTTGCCTCCTTTTTTACTGGATGTTTTTTTCACTTTCAATATTGCATTATCAATCATCATTTTAATGGTCTCTATTTATACCTTGCGCCCATTAGATTTTGCTGTTTTCCCTAGTATCTTATTGGTTACCACTTTGTTGCGATTGGCAATGAATATTGCATCAACCCGTGTGGTCTTATTGGATGGTCATAATGGTGGTGCGGCAGCAGGAAAAGTCATTGAGGCATTTGGTGAATTTGTTATCGGCGGTAATTTTGCTATTGGATTGGTGGTTTTTGGTATTTTAA
>JABHHM010000316.1 GCA_018671575.1 Methylococcales bacterium
ACAGTTACAAACGACACCTTTGTTTGAAAATGCAGATCCCATTTTGCTCAATGCGGTTATTAAGGCATTGCGACCTGTGGCTGTTGAAGCAGGAGAAATAATTATTAGCATCGGTGAAGTTGCCAGTAATATGTTTTTGATTTGTCGAGGTAAAGTGAATGTATTAAATGATTCGGGTGAGTTGCTTCATGTATTAAAAGATGGTGATTTTTTTGGTGAAGTTGGGTTGTTGCTTGGTACAAAACGTACCGCAACTATTCAGGCAAAAATGCTTTGTGACATGTTTGTGCTGGATAAAAAAGCATTTTGTTCTATATTGCGTGAACATCCACAATTTGCAGAGATGTTAATGATGATTGCGAAAGAGCGTTATAATGTTGATCTGTCGAAAAGAGAATTGATGAAGTTGGAGTGACAATTTTTTAGGTTTAGGGGTGGGGCGAAATAACTTCCCGTTTTTGGTTTTAGCTTTATATTAGATTTAGATGATCTAATTGGATAAATGTGTCGGCATAGTCGCTCTATCCAATTTTATACAAAAATTAATGTAGAGCGATTAGATTCCTATTTTTGTAATAAAAAAACAAACAAAATTTCTGCGCAATCTAGGGCATTTATTTATTGCGTATTACCTTAATATTAGGATGAAAAATTATTTTTTTCTTCCGCCTCTAAAAATCGGTTAACCAAGCTATTCAACAGGATACCTATCCATTGATTGCTACCTAAGCCACTTTTTAGCGTTTTATTGTTAATTTCTAATAAAGTAACATCGCTTAATGCTTCAACACTGGCTGTTCTTGGTTTTTTAGAAATGACAGCTAATTCTCCAAATAATTCTCCTGGACACATTTTTCGAAGAATTTTTCGTTTGCTTCCGTTGTTGGTGTAAACCAGGCATTTGCCTTTTTTTATAAAATAAGCAGAAAGCCCGACATCGCCTTCTTTAAAAATAATGTCTCCTGATTTGTAGCCGATTGACGTGATGACCTGACCATTTAAATAACCGTTAATGGCTTGTTGCATTTCTGCGGCAGACTGATAACGATTGTCTTGTTTATAAGACATGGCTTTCATGGCAATTCTTAATAATTCTTTGGGAATGTATTCAAAACTCGATGGTTTCTGAATTAAATGTTTTTTTGCATATTCAAAGGATTTATTGCCAGCATAGGGGGAATGACCTGTTAGCATAAAATATAAAAGGGCTCCAATGGCAAAAATATCGGTACGGGCGTCAATTTTGTCAATGTGACCATTGGCTTGTTCTGGTGGCATGTAAGTGGGTGTACCAATGACACCTGTTTCATTTTGGAAAAATGATTCTAATTCAGGAGGGACTTTGACAATGCTATCGGTATCAGTTAATCCTGGTACCTCAAAATTTCTAACAATCCCCCAATCCATGACGTAGACTTCACCAAATTTTCCAACCATGATGTTGGCGGGTTTAAGGTCTCGGTGAACAACGCCATGGCTGTGAGCAAATCCCATGGCATCTAATATTTTGTGCAGCACATTCAAGTTTTCAGTAATATATGAGAGTCGATTTTCGCCATAATTTTTGAGAATTTGTGAGAGATTTTCACCCTCAATTAAGCGCATGTGGATTGATAACTCTTCTTTGTTATCAATATAGTCATGAATGGGGATGATATTGGGATGTTCTAATTGGGCGGTAACTTGTGCTTCATAAACAAAGCGTTTTAGGATGCAGTTATTCTCTCTGTATTTGGGTCGAATGATTTTATTGGCATTGTATCTTTTGAGTTGGGTATCATAGACTTTTATGATGGTACTCATGCCACCCTGACCAATTTTTTCTGTTTCTTTAAATCGTGACTGTTTTTTTGATTGGGCGGGACTGCTGTCTTTTTTTGTTGGGTCTGGTGTTTCATCATCAGGCAAAGCCAAGGTTTCATCATCATGGCTTGTTTGATGGTCTGGTTCATACGACATGGTGTCTAAGTCATGCGTTACATCACTGTCTTCTGTTGGATTTTTATCATTTTTCATGATTATTCCATTAATTTTTGCATTTTTTCAAGCGTGGGGTTTTCTACGATGCCTTTTTCAGTGACGATAGCATCGACCAATGAGGCTGGAGTGACATCAAAAACAGGATTCCATGCATTGATTCCTTCAGTGGCTATTTGATTGCCTTCAACCACAAAAACCTCATTTTTGGAGCGTTCTTCAATCGGGATGTCGTTACCAGATAAGGTATCCATATCAATGGTGGATGTGGGTGCAGCAACCATAACTTTTAGACCGTGGTGTTTGGCTAAAACGGCTGCATTATAAGTGCCTATTTTATTGGCAACATCACCATTGGCAACAATTCGATCAGAGCCTACAATGACCCATTCAATTTTACCTTGTTTCATCAGCCAACCTGCGGCACCTTCAGTGATCAGTGTGACAGGGATGTTGTCTTTTTTAAGTTCCCATGCGGTCAGTCGTGCGCCTTGGAACCAGGGACGGGTTTCATCGGCATAAACATGTTCAATTTTTCCTTCTGCAAAGCCTGAACGGATAACACCTAAAGCTGTGCCGTAACCTCCTGTTGCCAATGCACCAGCGTTACAATGCGTGAGTACCGAACAATGACCCAGTAATGATGCGCCGTAGTTACCTATTTTTACATTATTTTCAATGTCGTTTTGATGAATGGTTTTAGCTGTATTTAATAATGTGTCATAGGGGTTACCCTGCTGTGCATCAATCAGTGGTCGCATTTTAGCGATTGCCCAGGCTAAATTAATGGCTGTTGGCCTTGCGTTGGCAAGAAAATCAAGGTCTTGTTGAATTAATGATTTCCAGTTTTCCGCTGATTCAGTAAATCTTGTTCGGGCGGCAATGACAATTCCGTAAGCTGCGGTGACACCAATGGCTGGTGCTCCACGCACTACCATGTCAGTAATCGCATTGGCAATACTTTTTAAGTCACTGTATTCATTGTAAGTCTCTATTTTCGGTAGTAAGCGCTGGTCGAGTAAAAATAAATTGTCATTTTTCCATTGGACAGGTTGTATGGAATTATATGGGTTTGAGCTGGTCATTCAGTTTCCTTGAATTTATAATACCTGCAAATAGTGTTAATTAAGTAGGTGAATATAATTATGGTCACCTTCTAAGTAACATGAAATTGAAATGTTATTTTTAGATGGTTGAACGCACCGTTCTCAGGTGCTACTTATTATTTCTTAGTGGGTTGTTATTTAATTGTAACAGCTTTTTTGTTTTATCAGCGATTAACACAATCATTTTTATAAAAAGATTAGGATTATTTATGATATCAGTTGACCAGATTATTCACGCTAAATGGCTGATTCCTGTTATTCCCGAAAATAAGGTGCTTGAAAATCATGCGATTGCAATGATGGATGGAAAGATTGTTGATATTCAACCATCCGCTGACATAACAATGCAATATCAATCATCTGATGTTGTTAGGTTAGACCAACATGCGTTGATTCCTGGGTTAATCAACGCCCATACTCACAGTCCAATGAATATGATGCGTGGTATTGCAGATGATTTACCCTTAATGGACTGGTTGAATAATCACATTTGGCCTGTTGAACAAAAATGGGTCAATGAAAACTTTACCAAAGCAGGTAGTTTATTGGCATTTGCTGAAATGATTCGTGGCGGTACTACTTGTTTTAATGATATGTATTTTTATCCAGAAATTACGGCACATGCCGCCGCACAAACAGGAATAAGAGCTTGTATTGGGATGATTTTTATTGATTTTCCATCAAACTGGGCGAAAGACAGTGATGAATATTTTGAAAAGGGACTGCAATTACATGATCAATTGAGTCATCATCCATTGATTCAATTTAGTTTTGCGCCTCATGCACCTTATACTGTTTCAAATGAGCCTTTTCAAAAAATTCTGACGTTGTCGAATCAAATGGAATTGCCGATTCATATCCATATTCACGAAACACAAGATGAAATTAAGCAAAGCCAAGATCAATACAAACAGCGTCCTATTGAGCGGCTGGATGCAATGAACTTATTATCCCCCTCTTTAATAGCTGTTCATATGACTCACACCAGTCAGCATGAAATGGAAACTTTTGCCAGAAAAGGCGCACATGTGGTGCATTGTCCTGAATCAAATCAAAAACTTGCCAGTGGGTATTGTCAGGTTGCCGAATTGTTAGATTTGGGGGTTAATGTTGCATTAGGCACGGATGGAGCCGCCAGTAATAATGACCTGGATATGATTGGCGAGATGAGAAGCGCAGCTTATATGGCGAAGAATGTCAAAAATGATCCGAGTGTTTTGCCTGCGTCTCAGGTGCTGAGTATGGCGACCATTAATGGGGCTAAAGCATTGGGTCTGGAATCTGAAATAGGTTCACTTGAAATAGGCAAGTATGCTGATATTACTGCCATTGACTTGAGTCATATCGAAACTCAACCTGTTTATAATCCAATATCACAAATTGTTTATGCTGCGACTAGAAACCAAGTGACAGATGTTTGGGTGGCAGGAAAACAGTTGTTGAGTCAGCGACATTTATTAACATTGAATGAAAAAGAAATTATTGAAGAGAGCCAAAATTGGCGAGATAAAATTTTACAGGGATGATAAGGGACGATTCAAAATTAACCTTTACATTGACTCGATCTTTTGCCCACAGACTTCGTTACTCAAACAGTTGCATAGTTCGACTATGCGCCTGTTTTCGTGCCTTGCCTGTGAACAAAATCTCTTCGCAAATTGTAAAGGTTATTTTTGAATCGTCCCTAAGTAGGTGACCATAATTATTTTATTGGTTCATTTTTAAGCGTCTATTTTTTTATTAACTATAATTTATTTATCAATAAGTCGATGTTCGATTTTCACCATAGGAAAAACTAATGGCAAATACTGAATTAGCAATAACAGAAGTCATGATCGTTGATGATGAACAAACTGTTCGAATGACATTGAAAGCGGTTCTACAAAGACTAGGTGTTATTAAAATATATGAAGAAAAAAGCGGCGAAAAAGCCGTTGCACAATTAAAAAGTGTGGCGCCTCAGTTGGTATTGCTGGATATCAACATGGAAGGAATGACTGGCCTGGAAACATTAAAAGCCATTAAAAAGGAAAATAAAGACATTATTGTGGTGATGATTAGTGGTGATGCCGTTTTAGATAATATTAAAAAAGCATTAGAGTTGGGGGCTAAAGATTTTATAGCCAAGCCCTTTGTACCTAAAAAAGTAGTTGAACGGTTGAGTAAGTTGTTGAAGACAGGAAAATAGGACTTTAGGCAACTCACAATAATTTAGGTATATCGTGCTCGTGCCCATTCCTTATTTTGGCTTTTGGCTTTTAATTGTCATATTCATGATTAATCTTAACCCCTGGTCAGGATACTGTTGATTGGGCCAGCGCATAATTCGATGGGCTGCTCTTAATTGCCGAGGCCCGTTGGTGAATGAGCCTCCACGTAAAGCTCTTGGTTGTCCATCTGATTGGCTGTTTAGGCAAGGTGATGTCAAACAAACCCATTCCCAAACATTGCCATAGATATCATACAAACCCCATTGGTTGGGTGCTCTTAATCCCCCTTGTCTAGCTTCATTGTCTGAATTGACATGATACCAGGCATGTTTTTTTAATAATGCATCATTGTTACCAAAACTGTAAATTGTCTGAGTATTGGCTCTGGCAACATATTCCCATTCATCATCTGAGGGTAATCTAAAACGATGGTATTTTGATTTTTTATTTAATTGATTAATAAAACTTAAGGCATCATCCCAACTGATATTATCGACTGGACATAAATCACCACAATGTTTGAAGTAAGATGGATTAAATCCCATTTGCTGTTGCCATTGTGCCTGAGTTATTTCAAACTGGCTCATCCAAAACCCTTGTTCAATGCAAACTTTGCGTTGTTGTTCATGTGGATAACGGCCTTTTTCGTTAGCAGGGCTGCCCTTGAGATAACAGCCCGAGTTAATCCATACAAAACGAATGCCAGAATTGGCTTCAGTCCATTGTTGTTTGTTTTGTGCTAAAAGTGGTGTGGCGCTAAAAATGAATGAAAGTGTCAGGGCAAAAATTAAATGTTTGTGCATCAGGATAATTCCGAATATCTTGCAATGTAATAGAGATAGAGTAATATCTGCGAGACTAAAATTCTAGGTAAAGTTTTGATGACAATCAATATTAATTTTTATTTGGCTCTGATGATGATAGTGATATTGTCTGGCTGTGGATCAAGAGGTACCACAATTTGGACACACAGAAGTGCTGAAATTAACTATTCTAATTGTGAAATTGCTAAAAGTTATACCTACACTAGAGAGGCGAGAGATGGTTATTATAGAATTGTTCTGAATGAGAAAGATGGCAGAATGATTGTACAGACATCGAATGCAGATGGTGCGGAGTTTGAATTTCAAGGCACATATAAGAAGTCTGGAGGGTCTGTCGAGATGAGTGTTCAGCAAGACATGTATCGAGACTCATCAAAAGGACTGGTTTATCCAAAAAAAATGTCAGCAA
>JABHHM010000293.1 GCA_018671575.1 Methylococcales bacterium
CAAAAATAGTTGTGTAGTTCGACTACACGCCTATTTTTGCGCCTCAAAGGCAAACAAAAATCCTGCACAATTTGGACATTTATTTATTTCGCTTCCCCTTAGGCAACTCATATTTTAACCTTATCGTAGGTTTCTCTTAAGCTTAATCGACTATTTATGGATGTTAATTCAACGATATCATCCATCACTTTAAATTCTGAAAACAACCAAGTATTATCCGACTGGCGATTATATTTTTCTACATGACAACTTTTTTGCGATACCAATATATACTCAATAAAAGACTCTATTTGACGATAGTAGAAAAACTTATCTCCTCGATCATAAGCTTCCGTTGAATCTGATAAAATTTCTATAATCATTATTGGATTTAATAAAGTATCTTCTTCCTCATCTTCAAAATTTTCGTCATAACAAGAAACAACGACATCAGGGTAAGAATATTTCTCTACATTTTTATTTTTTACTCGCATATCACTAGAATAAATATTACAAGGTTTTTTTAATAAATCATTACCAATCATTCGTACAAGATTAGATGATATTTGGTTGTGCTTCTTACTGGCACCTGCCATAGAAAAAATAGCACCATCAACAAATTCATGTCGTAATTCAGAACTTCTTTCAAAAATCAAATAATCTTCGGCCTTCATTTTATTTTTTTCAGACAATATCATTAAGACTGCTCCAACTGTTGCTTCACTGTCAACCGATTAACCAATGCCTGAAATTTCTGCTCAGTCAACAAAGCTTGCAACCATTCTTCCAGATGATCTTCTAGCATCCAGTTATCCAAGACCCATTGCCTAAGTGTGTCACCCTCTTTTGCCAGAGCATCCAAATCACTGACTTTTTCTCGAATCGCATTAATCCAGGCACTGGATTTATTGGGTAAAGTGGTAACAGGACCTTTTTGATAAGGAAATATGTCAGAACAAACAATTGGCCAGCCTAAAACACCAAACTCCAATAGTCTTAAATTACTTTTGCCTTCATTGAATTTATTCCTCTCCAAAGGAGCAACGGCTAAATCTAAATTCAATGTGGCTAATTTTTCTGGGTAAAATTCGAGTTTAACAGGATCGTGAAATTCTTTGATCATGTGCTTGATTTCTTTGATATACATGCCAAAGAAAATCCAGTCAACCTCATCTTTGGTTGCTTCCATCACAGGAATTAACAATTCCAAATCACCATGATGCTGCATTGCTCCTGCCCAGCCAACTCGTGGTTTTGCACCCTGACGTCGCTTTGATTTCAGCTCACCCCAAATCGCTTTTTCCAGATAATTGGGAACGATAACAATATCATCAATATCTGATTGATAGGCATCTTTCAAGGGCTCGGTGGTGACAATTAAGCGGTCACAGAGTTCCAGGCCTTTTTTCATGCGCCGCCTCATGTCAGGGTATAGATTGGCTTTATTGTGATTACTACCAGGAATGGCGTAAAAATTATCATCTAGGGTATACACGATATGAGAATTTAAGTTTTTTCGATAATGCCCCATCATTTCCAAATGCAAGTCATGCACATAGGCTTGCATAAACAACGTATCGGGTTCAGCCCTTGCAATATCAACCACATAAGGAATTCTCAACGTGGTTTTATCTTCACCACCATGGGGAAAATATTTAATGTCTGCCAACACGGCTTTTTCCAATGCTTTAAGAGGCATTCCCATACGCCAGTCGGCACAGCCACCTGGGTCTGTTGTTAAGCCTAAAATATGAGGTCGATCATGAAAATGTTGATCCCATTTGACATCTAACCAGGTATTAATTGATGCATCACGACTACGAATGGTTAAGTTTTTATTATACGCAGGATCAAATGCCATCATATTGAGCCAACTTGACATCAACTGCTCACCTTCAGCGGCACTTTTATCATAGGTCACCTCGGTATTCTGGTTAACTGATTGCCCACCAAGGTGTAATAAGGTCACATGAGGTGTCCAGACAATTTTCTTACCCAGTTCTCCGACTCTCAAACATAAATCAATGTCGCCATACATCACTTTATATTTTTTATCATTCAAACCACCCGCTTGCTGATAGAGTGCTTTGCTCATCAAGCAACAAGAGGCTGAAACTGCAGAAAAATTTTGTGCTATTTGTGCTCTTTGCATATAACCAGGCTGATGCATTGACAATCCCAGATGAAGCGAATCTGCTAAATCAGCCAAACCACAAATAATACCACCATTTTGTAGCTTTTCATTTAAATCAATCAGTCGCGCACCAACAATACCAACATCGGGTCTCATGGCATAACCCATCATTTGGGACAACCAGTCGTCCTGTAAAATTTGGGTATCATTATTCAATAAGACAATATAATCACCTTGTGCTTGTTCAACCGCATGATTATTAATGGCTGAAAAATTGAAGTCTCCAGAAAAAAAGAGTGTTTTTACACAATCATTGTTTTGCTTTATTTCATACAAATATTCCTGAAAATCACGTTCTTTACTATCGTGATCAACGATTAAAATTTCGTAGTTTTTATAATCAGTTAATGACAATAAACCATCAACACACGGCTTTAACAAATCCAGGCGGTCTTTGGTTGGAATAATGATACTAACTAATGGAGTTTCCCGACATTCATACCGAACAAAATGAGTTCCTGGCAACAAACCTTGTTTAACACTTGCATTCAGCTTTTGTCGCTCAAAATAGTTTTGCAATATTTGACGTCGCTCACTGCTGTAGTCTTCTTCGAGCAATAAATTGTGAATCACATCAGAACGATGCACCAGCATTTTATCAATATGGCCAATGGACAGATCACCACAACTTTCAATGGTTTTGAGTGCTATGAAATAATTGATAACACCATCATGTAACGGTAACTCACCGAATTGAGACAATAAAGAATGCATCACCAGACAAAAACTACCCATATAGGGCATGGAATACAACATATCTATATTAACATCAGGTTTGAATTGAGGATTAATAAAACCACCCTCAGCCGTCACGGTATCTTCGTCAGTATAAATCATCACCCATTCAGGATGAACATGAATATAGTCGACCACGGAGAATAATGCCAATGGATCTAAACGATCCCCCACCTCGATGACACCGACCCAATCAGATGACGAGATAGCAATGCATTGATTTAAAGTTTGCACCACATCTTCATCGGTTTCGATCCATTCCAGCATATCCATTTCACTGAACACAGGGTCAGGACAAGCTTGGCGAGCAACAACACTCAGTCCCCAGCCTTTGTAAAATTGCTGACCCAAAGAATCTAAGGTATCAGCCAATAGTGCTTCACCACCTGGGCGAAAGGCGATGAATAAATGAATAGATGGAAAATGTTTCCAGCTAATCGCCATTCTCTCACCCAAAATTTCACCTTCTTCATCCGTCATTTGATGAGCTTTCAACCAAACCTGATAATCTTTATTGAGTCGTTGGTCGATGACCGCTGGCTGATTTGAATCAGCATCTTTGGCAGACGAGTCATCAGATGAAGTGACCTTATCTTCAATCGGTGATGAATGATAATTGGCCTCGATGGCAGCAGGCAAGTCACAGGTTTGTCGATACAAATTATCAACATCGGCAATGAATTCTGAGCATAATCGAGGTTGCCGAATATTTCTCTGCCAGGAACTTACCATCATTGGGTTTTCCAACATTTCCTGAATGATATCCGCCAACTGACCTGTTTCTTTAATATCGAACAATCGTCCTTGTATGTTATCGAAGAAATGTTCTTGCAAACCGCCAATTCGGGTACAAATAACTGGCACATGAGATGCCAATGCTTCTTCAACCACCATGCCAAATGTTTCTGGCCAAATAGATGGAATCACCACCGCATCAATTTGCGAAAAAATATTCACCAAATCATTTTTAGCATTATATTTACCCATGAATGCCACATGGCAATCGGGCATTTCTTTCGCAATATCCTGTAAATACTCAATATAACCTGCATCACCACCACCATAGATACTCACTTCAACTCTGGAACGAAATTCTTCCGACATTGATTTAACGGCTTGCAATAAGATATGTGCACCTTTCACCACCAGCATAGTACCGACATACGCCAAACGAATAGTACCAGGCTTAAATGGACGTGGCGTGAACTGACTGTTATGCCACAGATCATCAACTGAGCTGACACTCGGGTGCTGAATCACCAGTTTTCCAGCATCAACACCGTGTTTAATGAAATAATTTCGTAAATCGTTACTGACCACCGTAATCACATCCACATAGCGGTTTAACATATAGATGTGTTGTGAAAGTCGCTGTTGCCAGTCTTCCTCAGAACCTTGAAAATGATCTTTGGCACATTCCTTACATTTGGTTCCATCTTCGGGACCATCACAGAGTTTCCAGGTATCATCTACTCGTTGAATCCTAGAACACAGCAACCAAAAATCATGAATCGCAGCAATGACAATTTTTCCCGCTTCTTTAGCCACACGGTAAATATCAGTTCCCATGGTAATGGTGTGCTGAATATGCACGATATCTGATGGGTAAATTTTCATGACACTTTTTAATAAATCAGATCCAGGAGAGAATTTAACATGGTACTTAGCTTCGGTAAGACGCACCACCCAATTATCAATGCTAATCAGTTGGTAACCATCTTTTTCTGATGGCTTAATACTGATATCTGCAGTAGATTCTCCATGTTGCTGACCTTTGGGTTCTAGCAATGAAACTTGATAACCTCGATTGACCAATCCACGACACAAATCATAGGTCAAACCAACAACACCACCACCATATTCTTCATTTAGACCCACCATAAGAACTTTTGGCAGTTCAACATCATTATTTGTAGACTTATTTGATGAGGCATCTGATGCCAAATTAATGAGATTTTCAGTGACTCTAAATTTTGCCTGACCATCATTACTACAACAGAATTTATTTAAGGTATAAGGAATTTTTGCAATTAATTCTTCTAAAAAATCACCTTTGAAGATGTTAACCAGATTATCATATAGTTCATCAACCGAATTTTTTACTTTACAAATACAATCTTTTTCAGAAAAATGACTGGTATGAATTTTTGCCTCAAATTCGTCCACCATCACCAACCCAGGACGGCCAATCATGGCAGCCTGTATCAAAGTACTGGTTGCTGATGGAGCAATGACAATATCACTTTTAAAAATATATTCATCCAAACTTTCAACCGTCACCAATGCATCAGTAATACCTTCTTCAATACAAATTGTTTGATGCCAGTTGATGTCAATGTTGCCAAAAGGGTGGATTTTCACAACAACTAAAAGATCATCATGTTCCCGATATTTTTTGACTGCGGCTAAAAAACTTCTGAGTTTCAATGCCAAGGTATCCTTAAAATTACCCGCTCCCCAAGTGGATAAAAAGGTAATAATGGGCACTTCATTTTTTGGTATGTGTTGATGACTTTGAGCAAAATCATAATAATGATCCCAGGCAGAATTACCCGTCACAATGACATTTTCTGGGTCCACACCATAAACTGTCGGAATGAATGTTTTTTCATATTCGCCAGACACCAAAAAATAATCAGCAAATGTTTTACGACCATTTTCGATACCTGGCGTTCCATGTAAAATCATGACGGTTGGGATATCACAAGACTTTGCACACAACACCAATACATTCAATACCCCAGCCCAATCATCCAGCACGGTGACCAAGTTGACAGGATATTGTTTATTCAATTCAGCAAACATTTCTTTCACAGCAATGGTGTTGATTAAATGCTCACGCAATTGTGATCTTAAGTTTTGTGTCGTTTCTTCCTGACCTTCCAACAAATCCTGAAATTCTTCAAATAAAACCGCATCACCTAACTGATCAAATTTTTGGTCAACCTGTTGTTGCACCAGCTGATTGATGCGTTGATTCACCTCAGGAGTTTGATAGGATTCAAGCTGAATAAAACTCAAATTCTTTTGTTGCAACACATCCAAACCATATTCACCCAAGGTAATGACCTGAACTTCTTCACGCAGACACAACTGTTCAACCACAGGGAAACTTCGGTGATCATTATAGATAAGGATATTTTTTTTATTCATTGATAGAGATGCTTTGTTATTAAGTAGGTGAGCATAATTATTTTAACATTTTCAG
>JABHHM010000323.1 GCA_018671575.1 Methylococcales bacterium
TATTATTTTTAACCAAATATTTTTCAATGATACCAAAACACGTTTGAGCATAGCCATCGAGTTCATTTTCTTCGTCTAATTCATGGGTAATATTTTCAAACCCATCCAATTCTTCAATAATTTCAGCCACATTTTCCCATAACCGACAAAGATCAAATATATTGTATTGTTCTTCAGCAAACTGCACCACAACGAGGTCAGAAAATATTTTTTTGGCTTCAATTTCATATTTTAATCTTAATAAAAGCGATGTTTTTCCCGTTCCTCTTTGACCTTCAATTAAAAAATGTTGAGCCAAAATATTTAAGTCTGCATTTTCCAGCTCACGTAAGATTTTACGAAACTCTTTTTTTCTGATGACAAAGTTTTTAACCAATTCTTCAGGCTGTTGATTTGAAGGATTATACAAATAGCTGATTGTTTTATGTGGCAACATTGATATACCACCATTCTTTTAAAAATACCGAGTTAAAGGCATATGTTTTTTCATTCTCACTGATGTAACCATCGTGTTCTAAAACATCCAGAATATAACGAACATCTTTCACTTTATTTTTAATGGATAAATCATGAAGCACTGCATATTCGATGGTGTTATTTTTTGCAATCGTATTTAAGCATTCAATTGCGAAACTATAATCGTATTTTTTAAAGGCTGTTTTTAATCTTTTTTTCCAGTTTTCAAAGTAATCAGAATGATTAGATTTTGATTTGACAATTTCTCTGAATATCAATTCCACACTGCCTTTATCAATAGTTTTTTCATGCTCCTCATAATATTCGAATAACTCATCTACAATAATTTGAATATAATAAGGAATCAACCATGTGGTTTTTTGCAAAATATATTCAATAATTTCAGTGGTTATTTCAAAATTTTTATTGTCTTCTTGAAAACCCAGCGTTAATCGCTGAATCAGTAATGTTGCTTCATCTTTTTTCAGCGGTGAAATTTGTATGGTATTCAAATCATTAATCAAATCCAGTCGATCTAATTTTGTAACAATATTTTTTAAGCCTGTTGACCCGGTATAGATAAATTGCAAATTGACATCACTAGTTAACCCTCGAAAATCTCTATTTTGTTGCAGAAATTTTGTCGCCGATTTTTTATCATTTTTAATGATATTATTTAATGCATCTGGGTATTCATCAATAATAACCAAAATATTTTTATTATTTCCCTCAAAATTTTTGATCAATTCCGTACATTCATAATAATAATCAATACGTTCATTTACGCCAATATCAACGCTTCCATTTAATGACACCCCTGTAATTCTACTGGAATATTTTTTGACCTCATTACTCGCTCTGGTCAAATAACCTTTAATACCTTTTATAATTTGCTGGTCATTCAATAATTCGTTAAACAGTTTTTTAAAAAACTCATCACTACTGTCCACACTTTGAACAATCATATATTTAATGATTTGACCAGACTGAGGATTATTACTGATGTCTTTTAAGACAGAGCTTTTGCCAATTCTTCTGGGAGCAGAAATTAGAATATTTTCACCCACCTCTAATTTTCTAAGAATTTTTTTGGTTATTTTTTCTCTGGGAAAATACTTATCTTTACCTTCTGCTGGCTGACCCACTGAACTTTTTAATGGTTTTAAATCATTCATACAACACACCACTTATAACTAATAATATTTAGCCACGATATATGACTAAATATTATTAGTCAATAATTATAACAAAACATACTTAGTCACTTCACATTAATTTGTTTTTATACCCATTACTTACAACCCAAAAATTACACAAATAAAATAATCAACGAAATGATGAAACCTCAACCACATAATCCCTTTATTTTGTACTATATTTTCAATTATTGTAATTCATTAAGGCTTATAAATATGGATGAAAATATTAAGATGACAAGTGCCGATGGCGTTAGTTTTTCTTGGGAAATTGCAGGTGCTGGCAGTCGGAGTTATGCTTTTATCATTGACTGGCACATCAGGCTTTTGCTGGTTTTAGTTTGGATTGGGTTAATGATGCTCATTCTAGGTATCGACACATTCAGTAACACATTAAGGGATTCATTTATTGATGAGGATGCAGATAAATTTGTCTATCTTATTACAATACCTCCTACGATAATGTATTTTTTATATCATCCAATACTGGAAATTCTAATGCGTGGATATACACCAGGCAAAAGAATAGCGGGCATCAAAATCATGAATATCGATGGAGAAGTACCCTCTTCTAGCGCATTGCTCATTCGCAATATTTTTCGCTTAGTGGATTCGCTACCTTTTCTTTACACGTTAGGTCTAGCGGTTACGGTATTCACAAAACAAAGCGTGAGAATTGGTGACCTGGCAGCAGGAACGGTATTGGTTTATGAAACCAAAACTGACAGCCAGTCAATCAAAATTGCCACTCAACTGGCCATTAATCAAACAATGTCTTCACAAGATCAAATATTGCTGCTGGACTTAATCGATCGATGGAAAATATTACAAAAAGACAAGCGAGTTAAACTGGGAAGCAAGTTTTTAATTAAAATAGGAGAAAATGTGCAGCAAGATTCAGTGAAAAATATGGATACGACTATCTATGACCGATTATGTTTGCTGGCTGGCATGAAATGAGTTCATCACAAAAAGCATTAGAAAACTGGCTGAACAATAGAGCAAAAACATGGCAAGAACTTGAATTACAATTACCCAATCTCCACCACAAAAAAAATGACGATAAAAAACAATCGCACCAATTTATTCAGTTATTCAGAAGCTCCGCAAGAGACTTATCATTGGCACGTGAAATTATTCCCGGGAATCGCATTAATATTTATCTTGAGAATATTGTACTGAAATCACATAGCATTATTTATCGCAAACCACAAAGTTTCTGGAGAAACTTAGTAACCACAATAGTCTATGATGTCCCTCAAAATATTCGCCTACTCAAGTCTAGTATTTTTGCCGTTATCGGCCTATTCATCAGTGCAATTATTGCGGGTTGGTTACTGGTTAATTTCAATCATGAACTGGCCAGTCTTTTTGCCTCTAGCGAAATGATCAACAAGGTTCAACAAGGTGAATTATGGACTGATGATCTATTAAATATTTTGCCTTCATCAATTTTGTCAATTTCTATCATGACAAACAATGTCATTGTCTCATTAACAGCATTTGGGCTTGGCGTATTTTACGGTCTGGGCACTTTATATATCATGTTACTGAATGGATTAATGCTTGGTGGAATATTTGCCTATGTGGCCGTTTATAATTTGGATGGCCGATTGTTTGAATTTATTATTGCACACGGTGTCGTCGAATTAAGTGTTATCTGCCTGTCTGGGGCTGCTGGCGTTCAATTGGGCGAAGCCATCATCAGACCTGGCTCAATGAGTCGAACAAAGGCTTTCCAAAAAGCGGTCTATAAAGCGGGAACTTTATTAGTTGTCGCCATTCCTTTTTTAATGGGTGCGGGATTAATCGAAGGCTATATTTCTCCCAGTGAACACTATAGTCTGATGACAAAAACAGTCATCGGTATCACTTATGGCATCATTTTCTGGGGTATTATGCTGGGATATTTTACCAAAGGTGCACGAAAATACACCTTAGGAATGGGCAATAAATAAACTACCCATATTGCGCAGAATTTTTGTTCGTCTTCTTTGCCATAAAAATAGGCGTGTAGTCATTCTACTCAA
>JABHHM010000127.1 GCA_018671575.1 Methylococcales bacterium
ATATTGATGATTTAGCAATAAAATCCAATATTATTGTGCCATCTATGTACTATTTAGACGACATTAATAGAACCAATTCAGGCATTATTCGCTGGTTATTGGGGCGAACCATTGGACTAGCCTTTGGTGGCGGTGGAGCCAGAACAATGGTGAATGCGGGGATTCTGGAAGTTTTTGATGAGAATGACATTACTTTTGATCTTGTCTCAGGCACTAGTGGTGGTGCATTGTTTGGTGCTTTATATGCCATCGGTTTAACTGCTGCAGAAATAAAAGAATCCGTTTCAAAATCCATTGCTTTTGGTAAAGACAGTCCTGCCAATGATTATTCTTTAACATTAAAAACCATCATCAAAGGCAAAAAGTATAAAAAATTACTGAGAAGAGTCTTTGGAGACAAATCATCTTGTAGCACACGTATTCCATTGTATTCTATCGCAACAGACATCAATAATGGTAAAGAAGTAATTGTAAATCGCTGTCAACTATGGGAATCTGTTTATGTTTCATCTGCCATTCCTGGATATTCTCCACTCATTAATATCAATGGAAAATTATTAGGTGAAGGTGGACTGGTTAATAATGTACCCTCCACTGTTTTAAAAAAATCAGGAGCAGATTTGGTGATCAGTGTTAATTGTAGTCCCGATTTAAGGCACACGCCTGTAACATCGACTTCCCTACCCGCCATGTTTGGCCGTTCACTTGATATTTTGATACAACAATCAGTTCAATTACGCTCTCATTACACCGATGTTGAAATACGTCCAGACATTCGTTCATATGGGCTATTTGACTTCAAAAAAGGCATGGAAATGTTTGATATTGGTCGAACAGCTGCAGAAGAAATGCTGCCTGAAATTAAAGAAAAAATTGGTAAGTTAAATAGATAATGTCAGAAAAAGTATCTTTCACACAAAAAATAACCCGATTGAGCGTAATTGCGCGCTCGATCAGTATTACACTACGGGTTTGTATTCGAGCAATCTTTGGAATTTATTTCGGAAAATTTGATCGTGACGTTGGTGATCGGATCTTACGTTTATGGTCTAAAAAATTACTTGATATTATTCAATTAAAATTCACTGTACACGGCAATACCGACACCCCATTCAAGCCTCATGAAAAATATATTATTGTCAGCAACCATCAATCTTATTACGATATTCCTTTGACTTTTTGTGCATTCCATCAAAGTATACGAATGTGGGCTAAAATGGAATTATTCAAAGTGCCTATTTTAGGTAAAGCAATGCGAATTGGGGAATTTATTCCTATTGATCGAAATCGTAATAAAACAAACCAGATTTTAGAAGAAACTAAAAAGAAAATGGAAAGTGGCATCATCATCTGGATAGCACCTGAAGGTACTTGTTCTAAAGATGGAAAATTGTTGCCATTTAAAAAAGGTGGGTTTTTATTGGCATTACAAATGGGTGCAAAAATTCTTCCTGTCGGCATAACAGGATCAAGATTCGCTCTACCCGCCAAGACAATTAACTTTACAAAGCAACAACATGCAGACATTCGTATTGGTGAAATAATCGATAGTGCTGATTATGATCTACAAAGTATTGAAAAATTAAGAGATGATGTGCAAAACGCAGTGTCAAAATTGGTTAAGGTAACACGCAATAAATAAACTACCCATATTGCGCAGAAATTTTGTTTGTCTTTTTTGTTACAAAAATAGGCGTGTAGTCGCTCTACACAACTATTTTTGTGGCAAAGAAGACGGACAAAAGAGCAAGTAAGACGGGTAGTTTATTTATTGCGAGTTGCCTAAGTAATAGATGGATCAAGATTTTCGGCAAGGATTAATCTCTCGAGAAAACTTTTTAACGACATCATGATAATGTTTAAGTGGTTCCATATCTGAGCCAAATATCTTCAATAATTTGGTTATTTCTTTGTCTTTTATCTTTAACAGCTGAATTTTACTCAAATACTTGGCGAATGAACTGTCTGTGGGTCCATAACCAGTATCATAAATACAATGCCCCACCAAGTCTCGGAGTTGATTAGCGCTGGAAATTCTATTTTCAGGGTTATCCTGAATGAGTGACAAGATAATTTCAGATAATTCCTCACTGAATCCCCTGACAATCTTATGTGGAGGAATAATTTCCTGTTGTTGATGCGCCCTGATTTGATCCCGTAATTCTTGTTGACTACTGGCTTTAAAATTAAAAATCATATTGGGACATATTCCTGTCGCCAATTGATACATGGTAATACCTAAACTGTAAAAATCAGTTGAAAAATCAACTTTTTGGTTATCGATCACTTCAGGACTGACGTAATAAGGCTTGCCCGATAAGATTTGGTTATTCCCACGATTTTGACTAAACTCATCAACCGAAGACGATATCCCAAAGTCCGATAATTTTATTAAACCCAGTGATGAATTGATTAAAATATTACCTGGTGAAATATCAAGATGAATAATGCCTTGCTGACCATCAGAAAAATCAAAAGTATGGGCATAATCCAGTGCATTGGCAATCTTGAATAGAATGAACCCAAATAAGTTATCGGGTAATTTAAGTGCATTACCCTTAATAATATTAGGGGTACTAATATTATGCAGTCTCATCAGTCGGTTCAGATCAAAACCGTCCACATATTCCATCACAAATATTAATTCTTTTGAACCATCACCACTTAATGAAGAACAGTCTGCTCCTCTAAATCCCACAATATTAGGATGTCCATTAAGTTCAGACAAAATCGATGTTTCTCTTTTAAAATTATCTAATAAATAATCTTTAACAGCATCGTCTTTAATTTTATTGACAAAATCACTTTTTATTTTTTTAATGACAACCGTTTCACTGGTGCCAATATTGGTATAAAGTTTTGCCTTAAAAACCTCCCCCATACCGCCACTGCCAATTTTTTCATACAATTCATAGGTAATGGACGACTGAATTATAACCCGCTCATTATTGACTGAATCAACCATATTTTTATTGGATTCAGCAAGCTTAGGCACATTGTATTCTGGTGTTTTTTTAGGCGTTAACGGAGAATCAGGCTGCTCAATGGTTTGATACGCCTGCAAAGGTGATTTTGTACGAATATTATGTTTTAAAATTTCTTCTGGCGTGAAGTTTGTTTCCAGAGACGCAATAAAGTTTGAAACGGCATAATCGTCAACATGCATTTCTTCTTCATCATCTAATACAGGGGCATTTTCTTCCATTTCTTCAATGCCACAAACTGCACCGATATCATTGATAACAACCCAATATTTTTCTGCATCAAACAAATTCATGTTGGAACTTAAAATAATGGTTTTTTCACCAAACAAACGATCCACGGTATCCATATCGTTTTGATAAAGTTCAGATAATTTCTCTTTAACAATAAAAGGATCTTTTCCTGTTTGAATTTCTCCACGGAATACCACTTTATAGTGTTTTCTAGCTAAATTATTATCCATTATCATTTATCCTGTCATTGTATCATTTCAATTCTAGCCCAATCTTGAGTATAATCCCAAAATATTTCCTAGGAATCATTAAATGCTTCAATTAAATAAAATCAGCAAGTCCTTTAGTCTTCATACAAAAAAAATACCTGTTTTATCCTCATTATCTTTGTCGGTAAAAAAAGGAGAAAGTGTCGCAATTACAGGCCCTTCTGGCAGTGGTAAATCAACATTACTGGCTTTACTGGCTGGCTTAGATATAGCAGATGAAGGTAGCATCAAAGTAGCGGATCAAGCGATTGATAAGATGTCAGAAAAACAATTAACCCAATGGAGGTCAAATTATCTGGGCATTATATTTCAACAATTTCATTTAATTTCACATTTAACCGCATTGGAAAATATTATTTTACCATGCCAAATTAGTGGGTCAGCCGTTGATCTTGAAACAGCCAGACAGTTATTAACCCGAGTTGGCTTGTCACAAAGAGCAGACCATTATCCATCACAATTGAGTGGCGGTGAGAAACAACGAGTAGCGATTGCCAGAGCGATTATCAACAACCCACCTCTCTTATTAGCCGATGAACCCAGTGGGAATTTAGACATTCAAACAGGCGATCAAGTCATGCAATTGGTATTTGATTTGGTGAAAGAACATCAAATGACATTGGTATTAGTAACACATAACCCATCGCTGGCGACTTTATGTGATCGTCAACTTTTGTTAAAAAATGGTTGTTTTGAATGAATCAACAAATATCTAAATGGCCATTATGGATAACTCTAGCTGTCAAAGAAATTATCCAACAACGAGCTTTCAGCCTATTTTTTGTCGTTAATTTGGCACTGGGAATGGTTGGGTTTTTAACCGTTAATAGTTTTGATCAGGCAATTGATTCTCATCTATCCAATCGATCAAAACAAATTGCTGGTGGGGATTTAATCATCAAAACTCATCGGCCATTGAATGATGCAGAATTGTCAATCATAAACAATATTTTACCGTCTAATACAGTTTCAAACAAAGAAGTCTCTTTATTTACCATGGCAGTGGCCAATGCCACCAGTCGATTGGTTCAAGTTCGTGCTATTGATGAGAAATTCCCTCTCTACGGTGTATTAAAATTAAGTCATCACGACAAAATAGTACAATCCACCAAAAAGAATGTTTTACATGAAAATTCTGCCTGGGTTTCCCCCGAACTAATGAATCTGTTAAATTTACAAGTGGGAGAAAGCTTAAAAATAGGTCAACAAAATTTCAACATCAATGACGTGATAGATCATGACCCTTCTTCTTCTGCCATTGGTTTTTCTATAGCTCCAAAAGTTATTATTGGGTTGCAACAACTGGATGCCACTGAGTTAATTAAAGTTGGCAGTCGCATTCATTACAGCTATCAATATCAATTAAATGAAAATAAAAAAAGTCTGGAACTTTTAAAGAAAAAAATTGAATCTCAATTCAATCAAGAATCTAAAATAAAAATAACGACACACCATCAATCCAGTCAAGGTTTGAATCGTTTATTAAGCTATCTTAATGATTATTTGGCATTGGTCTCTTTAATTGCTTTATTTTTATCGGGTGTTGGAGCCACTTATTTGTTTCGTAGCTTACTGGATAAGCAATTGAAAGAAATTGCCATCCTGTTAAGTCTGGGAATGAATCATGGCAAAGTCGTGCTGATGCACTTGACTAAATTTGTCTTGCTCGGCTTAATTGCCTCTGTCATAGCCAGTCTTTTAAGCTTGCTATTACTGCCTTTGATTCCTGCCGTGAGTGGCAGTCTGGTTAGTCAAGAAGTCACTTTATCTGTTTCATTGAGCAGTATTGTATTAAGCAGTCTGGTTGTCATTGTGGGTGGCATTTTATTTTGTTTGCCACAATTACTACAAATTTATCAATTACGCCCAGCCGTATTATTTCATGGAGAAGATGATTTACCAGGCCATAAAAAACAATGGCTAAATTATTTCCCTGTCATTATTTTTTATTTTGTACTGGCCTGTTGGCAGGCACAATCAATCTTTGTCGGCAGTCTATTTGTGATTGCTTTAAGTTTTACCATTGCCATTTTAATCCTAATAGCGATGATATTGCTTTCATTTTTAAATTCCATTCGATTGAAATGTGGCTTTGAGACCCAAATGGCACTATTGAATTTAAGTCGTTTACGCATTTCAACCTTGACTTGTTTTTTAGCTTTGGGGTTAGGTGGTGTGTTAATAAACCTAGTACCTCAAATCTATAAAATGATGGAAAATCAACTAAATAACCCGCAAGAAAGTCAATTGCCAAGCTTATTTTTATTTGACATTCAACAAGAACAATTACCATTACTTAAAACTTTTATGCAAACACAGCCGACAAAACTCAATTATGTTTCTTCGATGATTCAGACAAGACTGGTTGCTATCAATGGTGAAAAAATATCAACTAAAACTCAACTTAAAAACCATCAAACGCGTGAACAGCAGCAGTTTGGTCGCATGCAAAACCGTATTTATAATATTACAACCAGAGCCAGTTTAGTACCATCAGAACAAATCATCGAGGGTGACGCATTGTCAGCCATTTATGATTGGGATTCAAAAAAATTGCCTTTAATTTCAATCGAATCATCTTTTGCCAAACAATTGGGTGTAACCGTTGGAAGCACCTTAAGTTTTGATGTATTTGGAGTTGAGATTAAAAGTCGTGTACTTAATATTCGTCGTGTTCGCTGGAGTAGTTTTCACCCCAATTTTTATGTCAAATTCCAACAAGGCGTACTGGATGATGCACCAAAAACCTACATTGCCGCCATCCCAAAATTACTCTTTAATGAAAAAATGAAGGTACAAAATGCCATTGTTAAACAATTTTCAAATATTTCTATCATTGATGTGGATCAGATTGTTGACCGCATATTAAACATCTCCAAACAAATGAATAACGCCATTATTTTGATGGCTTGGGTGGCTTTAATTGCGGGCTTCTGTGTTTTATTTTTTATTTCTCGCTTTCAGGCTCAACAACGCCAATATGATTTTACTTTACTAAAAGTTTTGGGATGTCAGTTTTCTCAAATTCGTCAAATTGCTTTGATAGAGTTTGTCATATTAGGTGGAATGGCGGTATTAACAGGAGGATTATTAAGTGTCATTGTATCAATACTGCTGTCTTATTTTATTTTTGACAACCATCTTGTTTTTTATTGGCAGCCGTTATTATTAAATACGATGTTATTGATATTGGTCAGTGTACTAACGGGAATTTCAGCAACACATCATTATTTGAAAATAAAACCCGTGAGTATTTTACGCTGAATGACATTATTCAAAAAAATAAAATTATTTTTTAAACCAACGCCCCTACCCAAAATCATAGGAGAATGTCTTCGTCGTGGCAAATGTTGTCAAAATATTATTCTAGTGGACAAATATGACAAGCCAATAAAAACCAAGTGGGCATTCAAAAAACTTGTTGAACAAATTCCCCTGTATCACATTTTTGAGCCTCACCATAAAGACTCAATATTTGGCTATTATTATTTCAAATGTTCAAAATTAGGTAACGATAATTTATGTACCATCCATGACAATAGACCAACTATTTGTGCTAAATACCCAGAACCAGAAATGATTCGTGATGGAGGAGAATTACTACCAGGCTGTGGTTATCATGCTGTACCAAAAATTGAATTTTCAGAAATATTAGACAAAGAATTGAAATAAGGGACATGCAATAAATCAGACACAACCACTACACAATAGAATTATTTTCAATAAATTAACTGTAACAATGACAATAGTCATTAATCAATAATACAAGCCATCACCATGTAAGAATTAATTCAAAGAGTAAAGCCATGTGTAGCACACCTAAAGCAACGGCCCGAACTAAGCGTCATCGTCAAGCCCCAGAACAATCCTATTCCGAATATTCTGCAATGATTACTCGTTCCAATGTTTCTTATAATAAACGACTCCATGAAAAAAAATTAATAATGATGAATTCAACCTATCCACACGTCAGGATTGCTCATATCAAACATGTTGTTTGTCCACTGCATATTTTGGCACTTAAAAAAGAATTGGATGAAATAGAGGTATTTGAAACCTTAAGAGTGATCCCAGGTGACCTTTCGGTGATTGCTGAATTAACCGCGACGTGTCATTCTTTAGGCCACCAAAGCCAAATCATTGATAATGCAGGACAGCAGGAACTCTATGTAACAAAATCAAACAGAACGACCACATAAGGAGATGCGCAATAAATAAACATCCCTCCTTACTTTCAGCCAAAGAGCATAAAATGCTTTTGCCTGTCTTCTTTGCCTCAAAAATAATTATGTAGACGACTACACGCCAATTTTTGTGACAAAAAAGATGAACATAATTTCTCCATAATTTGGGTCGTTTATTTATTGTTTGTTAAACTATTTTGACCACCTTTTGAGTTTGGGAATCCCTCTTGTGAATAACCAAGCAATAAATTTTGGCACTTTACATTCGGTCATTTTTTCGATACAAAAATCCTGCATTTCGGTTGCGGTCAAACCAACCTGCAAAAATTCTCCATTTTTAAAACAAAGACTACAATACTCTATACTTTTAGTACCATCAGCCATTGTACCACCACCATCAGGATCTCTTTTCATGGGCATACCACAACTTTGACATGATTTAGCCATAAACAATATGTTCCTTTAATTTATAAATAACTCAATATTGCTTCGATACTTGCTTTCGCATCACCAAATAACATTCTTGAATTTTCTTTGAAAAATAGTGGATTACTGACGCCCGCATAACCTGTTGCCATACTTCGTTTCATAACAATTGCATGATTGGCTTTCCAAACTTCCAATACAGGCATACCTGCAATTGGACTATTTGGATTATCTTGAGCATCAGGATTGACAATGTCATTGGCGCCAATCACCAGCACCGCATCGGTTTGTGGAAAATCATCATTGAGTTCATCCATTTCCAGAACAATATCGTAAGGTACTTTTGCTTCCGCCAACAGTACATTCATATGACCAGGTAATCGTCCCGCAACAGGATGAATAGCAAATCTCACATTCACACCTTGGGCTTGTAATTTCTTGGTCATTTCATAAACTGGATACTGAGCTTGAGCCACAGCCATTCCATAACCAGGAACAATAATCACGTCTTTGGCATTTTTTAATATTTCCGCTGTATCTTCCGCAGTGACGGCAACAATTTCACCTTGTTGCTCTTCTGAGTCAGAAGAAGAGGTGCCAGGAGCCGTACCAAAACCACCAGCAATAACAGCTAAAAACTTACGATTCATCGCTCGACACATGATGTAGCTCAATATCGCACCACTGCTACCCACCAATGCCCCCACAATGATGAGTAAATCATTTGAAAGCATAAATCCTGTTGCAGCAGCAGCCCAGCCAGAATAACTATTCAACATGGAAACAACAACAGCCATATCAGCACCACCGATGGCCAGTACCATGTGAGCACC
>JABHHM010000157.1 GCA_018671575.1 Methylococcales bacterium
TAACAAAATTTTCGCTCAAGATTTTTTGACCTTTGGTGTTACTGCTCTGATTGCATAGAGGTCTATTCGGTCAGAGTAGTAGTGCCAAAGGGCGGAAAATATTGAGTGAAAATGTTAATATAATTATGGTCACCTACTTATTGCGTGTTACCTCAACTTAAAGCCACTTCACTTAAATCAATATTTTTTGTCGGCACAGGCAATACAAATTGTAACTTTTTCATCACCGCTTCTGCCGTTGCATGTGCGGCAGTGAGTTTACCGCCATAAATATTGAGTAATGTTGGATTATTTTCATCATCAACTTTCAAAATAGTATCTCGTGACCGTTGAAATGGATTGCTTTCTGAAGCAGGCAACACCCTAACCCCTGCAAAAGCATCTAAAAATTCAACCGACCGTTGTGGAAAATAATACGAATAAGTCCTCAACAAATAATCAATTTCACTTTGTAGCGGATGTATTTCTGCCAAACGCCCCTGATACAATGTTTCAGTCGTTCCAATCATGGTATTACCGTACCACGGCATGACAAAAACTGCCCGCCCATCATCAGGAGATTCTATATAATATATACCTTGAGTAATCTCTCCTTTGACAATGACATGAGTCCCTTGCACCCAATCAATGCCGACTTCTCCCACATCACTGTCAATTCGTGACAATACCTGATTAACCCATGGCCCCGCGGCATTGACAATAATTTTTGAATGCACAATATGTGTTTGTTCAGTTTTATAGGTTATTTCCCAAGCATTGGTTCGACTTGATGCATTAATTAATTCGGCATTAGTCAACACATCAGCCCCCAGTTTTTGAGCGGATGCCACCACAGCTTGTGTTAATTTCTTATCATCGGTTTGAGCATCGTAATATAAAAAAACATGGGATAATTTATCCTGTTTCAAACCATCCAGGGTCAACCATTTAGATTTGGAAACTGTACAAAACCGCCCATCTTTACAAAAACCGCCTAACACGGCATACATTGACAAACCAATTCGAATCATCCCTGGACGTCTTCGGGTTTCAGGAAAAATAGGGATAAAAAATGGCCGTAACTTAACCAAATCAGGTGCTCGTTTCAAAAGTAACAAACGTTCTTTTAAGCATTCCCTCACCAAGGACAATTGCCCTGTTTCCAAATACCTTAAACCACCGTGAATTAATTTACTGGATTTACTTGAGGTTCCTGAAGCAATGGTATTTTGCTCCAACAACATAACTTTATAACCTTTGGATGCAGCTATTTCCACCACATTAACACCATGAATGCCACCTCCGATGACCAATAAATCATACATAATTCGCCAAGCCTTTCATCATTTTTTCAGCACACATGGTTTCAATTGATTGCACCCCTCGCTGATACAATTGTTGCGCTATCTCAACATCGGTAATCTCATAAATCACCCATTGCCAATAACCTTGCCAAAGCGCCTCATTGTTTTCAGGCAAACGATTGACATTACAAATAACAAACTCTGGCTGTAACTCATCAATTTGTTGCTTAACGTCATCATTATAACCTCGCAAAACCCAGCCAATGGATTGCCAGCCGATACGTCTTAAATATTTTAAAAAATTCAAATCATAACTGATGATGGTACATTGAGAACGATTATCACCCATGGCATTAATAACTTCACTGGCTGTTTTTTCAGCACCAAAATATTCAATGCTTTCTTCTTTGACTTCGACTAAAAAAGTCACGTCTGATTTATCACCCATCCAATGAATAAAGTCACTGAGTCGAGGAATGGTTTCAGAATTAAATTGATCACCAAATAATTCCGCATAATCAACATGAAATCCCTGTAATTGTTGCGCTGTCAAATTGAATACAGATTCATTTTCACCCGAAGTTCTACTTAAATTATCATCATGAATCACCATTGCAACGCCATCTTTAGATAGCTGAATATCAAATTCTATGATACGAACGCCACATTCCCATGCTTTTTGAATAGATAACAGTGTATTTTCAGGGTATTTTTCTGCAAAGCCACGGTGAGCAACAACATCCAATGATTTTTTATTCATGCATAAACCTCAAAAAAGCCAGATATAATCATTGAGTGTAAACCATATTCATCAACAGTTTTTAAAACAATCTGCTTGTTTCTAAAAGTTTATATAATCTAAACTTGACAGTTAAGCCTTTCAAGCTGATAATCGCTATTCACAACTCAGTGCGCCCGTAGCTCAGCTGGATAGAGTACCTGGCTACGAACTAGGGGGTCGGGAGTTCGAATCTCTCCGGGCGCGCCATACATATTCCTTCTAGGAGGCTGCTCGAAAACGCATCTTTCCTCCAGAACTGCGTTAAAATTCGGCTCAAATGCTCATTTACACCAGTAAACTGCGCTTTTTCACCAAATTTTGCCTTGTTATGAAAAAAATCTGCATTCTCGGGCAGCCTCCTA
>JABHHM010000329.1 GCA_018671575.1 Methylococcales bacterium
GCCGAACTATGCAGTTGTTTGAGTAACGAAGCTGGTGTGTAAAAGATTGAGTCAATGTAAGGGGGATTTTGAATCGTCCCTTAGCCCAACTTTCGGCCGAAAGCTGGGCTAATAAATACCAGGTGTATTGTTTTTTATTGACTTAAAATTAATAACACTATATCTTTGCATACAGTTTATTGTAGGTGCCTTAAACTTAAATAAATCGTCACTATTCAGATTATAATAAATCATTTGAATCAACGGTTTATTTAAGTTAATCATTGTAAATGAAATAAGGTTAAACGGGAAATTGGTGTAAAGCCAATGCTGCCCCCGCAACGGTAAGCGAGAAAATCGAGTTGAATCCATTGTTCAGTTTGATTGATAATTTGTAAATAACCACTGTACGTTCTTCCACGTTATACTACAGGGTAAGGTATGAATTATCATTGATTTTATAGATAGTAATTTATCGGAGTATTGATGATTTATCTATATTACTTTCTCGTAAGCCCGGATACCGGCCTCATTAATCTAATGAATATTTTATATTCATTGTATTAATTGAATTGCGGTGGGTAATTCAAATGAAGAGCGCTTCTCTTTATTGACTCCTTCCTATTTCTTAACCTCGGAAATTATCAATCGACATAATTTTTTTATGCCTATAAAATGATGAGTTTGAGTTATTGGGTGTCAAATTTATCCATTGCATTTCTTTTTCCTTAATTATTTTGTGTACGGGGAAGTACACACTACTGGAGAAGTCATGTCTACTACGTTTAATCGTTTTAAAACATCGTATTATTTTATACCTAAGATAATCATTGCAATACCATTAATAATTCCTTGCACTATTCAAGCTAAGGATGAGGTATCACTACAGTCTGTGGTTGTTACTGCATCAAGAATTGCAGAATCTGTTGCCACATCAAGTGCAGCAATTACCATAATCAGCCGTCAACAAATTGAAGCCAGTACTGCGACTAGTTTGCCTGAAATTTTATCTCAGCAGTCGGGTATAGATTTTAGTTTTAGTGGAGGTTTTGGTAAAAATGCTTCCATGAATATTAGAGGCACAAGCAATAAGCACGTTGTCACACTGATTGACGGCATTAAAATGGGGTCTGCAACAACGGGGACTACGCCATTTCAACATTTTCCACTGGATCAAATTGAACGCATTGAAATTGTAAAAGGAGCACGTTCAGGACTCTATGGTGCTGATGCAATCGGCGGAGTGATACAGATATTCACTCGCAAAGGCGTCTCTGGTTTTTCTAAAAATGCACTGGTAGAAACAGGCACACATAATACTCATCGCCTTTCAGCTGGATTTCATTCAGAATCTGAAAGTACACAATTTTCTTTACAGTATGCCCATAATCAATCAGACAATATCAATGCCAGAGTGGGAACAAATCCAGATAAAGATGGTTACGATAACACCTCAATTAGTATTGGTTTTGATCATGACATGAATAAAAACCTTACCGCAGGAGTCACTTTTTTCCAAGCAGAAGGAAATACTGAATTTGACCCATTTATAAGTACTACCGATACAAATGATACTGATTTTCTACAACAAACGATGGCCGCCAGCTTGAATTGGACGCCTAATGATGTCTGGACATCAAAATTAACCATTGGTCAGTCGAGGGATAAAGGCCAAACTCATACCAATGGATTAGATGATGGTTTGTTTAATACCATGCAAAATAGCATCAGTATACAAAATGATTATACTCTAAATGATCATAACACCCTTGTATTTGGCATTGATTTAACAAGAGATCAAGTAATAAGTTCAACTAATTACACCATTGATAAACGTAGAAACGAAGGTGTTTTTATTCAATTACTGAGTGAATTTTTCGGTAACAATTTTAATCTCGCTATTAGAAGTGATGACAATGATTCTTTTGGAGAAAAAACAACGGGTAATGTGGGGTGGTCTCGTCCTTTCGCAAAAAACTGGAGTTTACTTGCTAATTATGGCACAGCATTCAAAGCACCGTCCTTTAATGATTTGTTTTTTCCAAGTACCGCATTTTTTGCCAGTAATCCTAATTTAAAACCTGAGTCATCTGAGACCGTTGAAATTGGAATTAAAGCCAATTACAATAAAATTAATTGGAATGCCAATATGTATCAAACTGAAATCAAGAATCTAATTTCTTTTGTTACCTCACCAACAACATTTTTTACTAATATGGTCAATGTTGGTAAATCAAAAATTACAGGTATTGAAACAGGGCTTGATATAACAATGGGGCGATGGATGTTACAAACAAATATCTCAATCCTCAATCCTGAAAATGAGTCAACGGGTAAAAAACTTCGACGTCGAGCATCTAAGTTTGCTAATCTTAGGCTTGTGGGGAAAATAAATAAATTCACTGTTCATGCATCAGTACAAGCCAGTGGAAGACGCTTTGAAGATGCTGAAAATGATCAGAAATTGGCAGGATTTGCTTTAGTTAATTTGCGTTTAGATTATAAATTTTCCAAGCATGTAACCGTCAGCAGTAAAGTTAATAATGCGGGTAATAAAAAATATCAAACCGTGAGAAATTTTAATTCATTAGATCAACTATTTTTTGTTTCTTTAGCTTATAAGGATTAAATTTGGGGTGACTATTCAAAGTATCGGAAAAACAAAGTTTTTCAAAAAAAATTAATAGACATATAAGGCAATGTAATACATTGATTTCCCTGATTATTTTTGATAAAAAACGCTACTTTTTAACTTAGCATTCATTCAATTGATCTATATTTAACTCAATCCCGAAAACCAGACGAATTTCTCCTATAGTCAACTTTAATCAAGAAAAAGCAATGTCGATTTTTGCTTTTATTGAAGATAATGAATTCGGATAATGAGCTGAAGAAAATTTCATTATTTTGTTACAAATTCGACATCGTAGCGGGTCTTTTCCATGAAGCAATTCTTGTCGTTCCCTCCAGGTTTTAGCCTTTTCAACATCAGGTACTGCTCCCAAAAGTTTTTCTGTCAGTTTTTGGTAAGCTTTTTTAACTCTATTTGCTAAAATCCCATAATGCCTAATGACATTAAAGTAATGAGGTGGAATATGTCGAATCAATTTTCTAATAGATTCAATAGTTTTCAAAGTGTGAAGCACCTTACTTCCGTTATGATAATAGTCTTTGAATTCAAATGTGACAAAATTGCCCGTGTATTTTTTGATTCTCAACTCAGAAATAGGAGGACGTCTGGCATATCTTCCAACATAGCTAACGGTTTGTTTTAAATCTTGACGTTCTTCAGTTACATTGACATAAAATCCATTTTTGTATTCATTTTTAAGTTCGTCAAAAAAATGCTTCATTACCATTGAGTCAGAAAAAACAACCAAATCTTGGTCAGGATTATCGGATTTAATGTTTTTTTGAATATGCATCTTCAAATGTTTTATAAGTAAAGCTTGATAGCGTAATTGAAGCATTTTATATGGAAACTTTTTATTAAATGAAACCCACTCAGGTTTATCCGTTTCTACCAGAAAAGTTTTAAGTTTAGCTTTGTGGTTTTTGATTTTTCTCTCTTTAAAACGAGTATAACGTTCCTGATTTCCAGTCATTTTTAATCCGCCAGCACTGACAATACAATGAATGTGAACATGCCGTTTTAAATCACTGCCAAATGTATGAAGTACTGCTGTAATTGCAGGTAGAAAGCCGCGTTCTTTACAAAAGGAC
>JABHHM010000124.1 GCA_018671575.1 Methylococcales bacterium
AAATATTATCCGTTAATCTTTAAATCACTACCATTGATGCAACACGACATTGATTTGGTAAATAATTATATCGATACTAGACTGTAAGTAGACGAAATATAGATCTAACCAAAAAGTAACACCAAAACTAAATTTAAAAAATAGCGATAATCAGAGGCTAACCAATGACTATGAAGAAAAAACATTTGGCATTAATGATTTGCGCGATTACTGGCGGTGCATTTTTGACACTCCAACCAGGCAATCAGCAACCCAAACAAACCAAAACAAACAACACTCCTTCACCTTCCATCGCTATTCAACAACAATCAATACCGACCAACCAACAAAACACCCAAACATCAGAACCCGTTCAGGTTTTTGAACCTGAATTTATTGCCTTATCACCAACATCAGAACCCAGTTATTTTTTCATTGCTCAAACACCGCATGAAAATGGTAAAGGCACCGTCCTTGTTACGCCTCCTGATGCCACTATTAAAATAAAAAATGCCAGTGATGCTAAACGCCTGATACTTGAGGGTGGTTCCGAGCATTTAAATCTAGGTAAAAATGATAATGTAGAAATCATCTCTACCAAAAAAGATAAACTTGGCAATACTTATTATAAATACAAGCAAACCTATAAAGGCATTCCTGTTGATGGCAGAGAATTAGTCGTTGAAGCCAGCAAAGAAGATAACTCCAAAATGCTTGCTGGTTTTTTTGAATCAAATATCAATATCAGCACAGACCCAGAATTGGTGGGTAGTCAAGCATTAAATTTAGCACTCAGCTCTGAAACGCCCATTATTCATAAAGAACCTGAATTAAAAGTTTTTGTCGGAAATACTGAACCACAACTGGTTTATCATTCAGTTGTTCAATATGACTCTGATGTTGACGGATTACATCTTGACGAAATTTATGTGGATGCAAATACGGGGAAAGTTATTTCAACAATCACTCGAATTCACACAGGTCTTTCTCGATCAATTAATACTAAAAATGGACAATGCATTAGAAGCACCAATGAATTACCAGGATCCTATTTATTTGGTGAGAGCGGTCCATCAAGTAATTCTCCACAATACGCAAAAGATGCTTTTAAAAATTTAGGTATTTCTTATCAATTTTACAAGCATTTATTGCAAAGAGATTCGCTTGATAATAGAGGAATGCTCCTGAAAGCCACTGTTCATGTCAAATTAGACCAAGGCAGAGGATGCCAGGGAGACAATGCTTTTTTTATGGGCGCACCTCTCAATTTAATGGTATTTGCCGAAGATGGGCAATATCTGGTTAATCCCGCTGGTGCATTAGACATTACTGCTCATGAATTAACTCACGGAGTGACATCAACTGAAAGCAATTTAAAATACCAAAATGAATCGGGTGCTATCAACGAAGCACTTTCTGACATTTTTGGCTCAGGCGCAGAAGCGTGGAGTCATTCTGGTGGAAGTACCAGTGGCAACCCTTCTCAGGGAATAAAACCAACTCAAAATAACTGGACGTTAGGCGAAACAGCCGCTCAAACCAATAACATGAGACGTTATTTTTATGACCCACAAAAGGATGGTCAGAGTAAAGACAGCTATCAATCTAGAAATGTTTGTCAATCAAGCAGTAATTGTCCTGACAGCGGTTATGTACACACCAACAGCGGCATCATGAACCTAGCTTTCTACTTACTCTCTCAAGGTGGAACTCACCCTAGAAATACGACCAGCAATCAGGTTAATGGCATTGGCATAGAAAAAGCGTTGAGGATTTATTACCATGCGGCCATCAATACATTTACCAGCTCTACAGGTTTTCAAACAGCGAGAACATTGCTGGCCAAATCAGCTGAAACTATTTATGGTAAATGCTCTACTGAATGGACTGCGGTCAATGAATCTTATGATGCAGTTCAAGTTCCTGGAACATGGACAAAATGTAGCGGCGGAGGCGGTGGTGGCGGAACTGGTGGCGGTAGCGGTTCTGCTTGCGCCACTGAGTCCTTAACCAATAACTTAAATCAGGGCACTCAAGTTCAACAAAGTTTGAGAAGCTTTAGAGATGAACAGCTAAGCCAATCCGAATTGGGCAAACGAATTGAGCAACTCTATTACAAGCATACTGATGAAATTAAAGAACTAATCAAATCTGACTGGATCTTAAGACTCTCAGGACTGAGACTTATCATGCGAGCAACTTATTCCTTAAAACAGGATGGAGATAAGTTTGTTCCACTTAATAATGGTTATTCTCGACTTGCAGCCTTATTTCTGGATCGTGCCAATAAAAAAGGTAGCGATGAACTCAAAAATGATATGGGAGAATTGAAAGATCTTATTTCACAACTCAAAGGGCTGACCAAGAAAGATATGCTGGCACTCATTGGAATTGCACCACTGCCATCACCATAAACAGTAACCTTTAAAACGGAGAATCAAAGCCTTCGACTGAATCAGTCGAAGGCTTTTTTTATTCCGAAAATGAAGTAATTTGTTGAAAGAAAAACAACAATGCATTAGCTTTACAATAATTTTATTAGCGACAACAAGGAATCAACATTGCCAAATCATCAATGCATCCTAAAAAAAATGCACACAACACACAACTCACCTGTAACCTATCAATTGAATGACAAATCAGAACAAGCATTTACATTAAACGATGCCATTGGAAAAAACTTTTCGATCAAAGCCACTGGCAACATTTTCTGTGTAGCTTGTGGCAATAAAACAAAAAATAGTTTTCGGCAAGGCTATTGTTATCCCTGTACACTCAAATTAGCACAATGTGACATCTGTATTATCAAACCAGAACAATGCCATTATGACCAAGGTACTTGTCGTGAACCTGAATGGGGAGAAACACATTGCTTTCAAGACCATACTGTTTATTTAGCAAAATCCTCTCACATTAAAGTGGGCATCACACGGGCAACACCTACTCGCTGGATTGATCAGGGAGCAGTAGAAGCCTTACCCATTTACAAGGTAAAAAATCGTTTAATTTCAGGTTTGGTGGAAACCATCTACAAAAACTATGTTTCTGACAAAACTGACTGGCGAAAAATGTTGAAAAATATCACTGCGGAAGGTAATTTAATTGAGATGAGACAACAGTTATTTAGCGAAAGCAAAACAGAAATGTCTTATTTTTCGCCTGAAATTTCAAATGGTATTGAACAATTAACTGAAGAACCCGTGGTTAAGATTGAGTTTCCTGTCCTTGAATACCCTAAAAAAATCACTTCTGCTAATTTACAAAAAAAATCTTTGTTTGAAGGTCAAATGATGGGAATTAAAGGACAATATGTTTTATTGGATACAGGTGTTTTAAACATTCGAAAATTTGCAGGTTATGAAGTTGAGATAGAGTTTTCCTAAAAAAACTATTGCCACTCATCTGCTTGCCAAATTGGCACACAACCATCTGGAAATTGAGGCAAACGTCCCAAATCCAGATAAGGATTCGTTGGCCCATGATAATCTGATCCACAAGAGGAAAACAGGTTCATTTGCTTAGCTAAATGAGCCATTGCAAAATTTTCATCTCGACTATGACTACCCGATAGCACCTCAAGCCCTATACCTCCACACTCAACAAACTCTCCCAGACATTCAGTTAATTTTTTCCGTGTTAACTTGTAACGGGATGGATGTGCAATCACAGCAACACCTCCTGCTTGCTTCACCCACCTTAATGCTGTTTCAAAATCTACCCATTGACCCGCAACAAAACCTGGTTTTCGATTAACCAGGTAATGCTTAAAAACATTTCTTACATTTTTACACAAACCCAGTTCAACAATGTATCTAGCAAAATGCGTTCGGCTAACAATGTTACCTTTAGAATATTTTTTTGCACCATTCAGAGCATGATGAATGCCTTTTTTTTCTAATGAACGTGAAATTTCTTCAGCACGCCATTGACGAAACTCACCTGCTTTTGACAAGCCTTCTAATAAATCAGGGGAATTGACATCCAGATTAAGAGCCACCATATGAATGGTTCTTTTGTTCCAGCTAATTGAGATTTCAACACCAGAAATCAAGGATATTTTATTATTATCAGCTTGTTTTTTTGCTTCAACATAACCATCAAGCGTGTCATGATCGGTCAATGCTAAAACTTCGATACCTTTTTCAGTTGCCAAATCAACTAATTCAGTAGGTGTTAGCGTACCATCTGATGCCGTTGAATGAGTATGTAAATCGTATGATTGAACCATCTAACAATAACTACTACATATCAATGAGTTACAGAAGAATGATTAATAATCGATTGTAATAATCGACTTTTATTACCTGGCATATCAGCAAATTTAACGCCTAATCCCCTTTCATCTTGACGAATAATTTTACACTGATGAGACATTGATGATGTGCCTATTTTTGTAATCACCGTTAAAACAGCATGCTCACCAATCATTTTTTTATCTGAAGACATTAAATTGCTAGATAAACGCCCTCCCCCTAAACTAAGGTCGTTAACAATACCAAAATAACTTTTACCCGAAAATGTCACCATATAACGAAGATGATCCATTTTATACCGAGGATAAATTCTTTTATTTAAGGACTCGCATACATTCATGGTAATTTATATTAGGAACGCTTAATTGAGGAAACAGGTATTTCTACCACATTATTGGGTTCATCAATATACTTTGGCACTAGATTTGATTCACTCAATTCTCTTTCACGAGCAGCAATAAGCGCAAAACAATCTTTAATATCATTGATACAACTGTCAGAAAGTACATTTTTCATTCCTTTTTCAGGGATTGTTTCCTTGACGATATTACCAAGGACTTTCCTCATCATGACTAATGTTTTTTTTTCTATCTCTGGGTTTTGTTCTGACATAATTTTTCCTTAGTTATCAACATCTGAATCTACAGGTTTAATATTTCCATCATCATCTTTGATATACTTTGCCAAATACAATGATTGAAGTATTACAAATGTGAATGTTAAGCCTAACATACCAAACAATTTAAAATTCACCCAAGTATCCGTATCGTAGTTATAAACCACATATAGGTTAACAAAACCGACTGAAATAAAGAATAATGACCAAGCAGTATTCAATTTAATCCAAATGGGCGCAGGAATATCAATTGCTTGCGACATCATTCTTTCAATGATTGTTTTTTCACCAATGAATTGGCTAGCAAAGAAGACAACTCCAAATAACCAATTAATCACTGATGGTTTCCATTTAATAAACATTTCATCCTGAAGAATCAATGTCGCACCACCAAATACAATCAAAATACCCATCGTCACCAAATGCATGGTTTCAAATTTTCTGGTACGAACCCAGACAAAAATAACTTGAAAAATAGATGCAGCAATTGCAACAGCCGTTGCTACATATATTCCATAAAGATAATATGCCGTAAAAAATAAAACGATAGGGAAAAAGTCTGTTAAAAATTTCATGTATTTAAATCTAATTCTTTAAAAAAATATTAATGTGAAAAAATAGTATCATAGTTCGCATCATTGTAAAAAATATTCACCGATTAATTTAAGAGACGGTAATTTAAAGAAGCAGACTATTGTTTTGTATTTTTTATTATACCTTATATAATCCCCGATCAATACTCATTGAATAGATGACAATACTTTTCTCATTAACAAAATTAATTTGATACGATGGCAAACTGCAACGTTATTCTAGATAAAAAACCACCGCCCTATTTAGAAGATAAAATTGCTAAATTTTTATCGACAATCACACAACAAAAATCTGATGAACTGCTAGCATTAATTCAACAAGCCCCCGTTACGCTATACCATGACTTACCATTAAAAAAAGCGGTTACACTGGTAGAGTCGATCAATAAAATAGGCGCACGCTGCCATCTCGAAATCATACAACCTGAAGTAGAAGTAGAAGAAAGTTTTTTAGGTCAGCAGTTTGAAGTTACCCCCTCGCTTACTCCAACAAACATCACGCCACCACTGAAACAATCTAAATTCAAACGAAAACCATTGATGGTGACCTTATTCATCATTGTCTTTTTTGGCTCAGCTTTTATTTTTCAAAATTTCTTTTTAAATCAATCTGTAAAAAAAATAACGCCACCGACTTTGGCTAAATCGCAGTCATTACCCGATAAACTTCTAACACCATTTAAGTTTAAGATGTCAAAAAAACCAGGTCATGACAAAAGACTTGTACAAGGCTTAGTTCTGAGCATAAAAACATTTGCTCAGCTTTATTTATCGCCCAAACAATTACAAACACTTAAAATTAAACACCAATCAAGAAGAATAACAAACAATCAAACCAAAATTATTTTTAATATTGAATACTTATCTAAAAAATCCAATTATAAGATACTTATTTCCAATTTACCAAGTAAGGTCAACCATAACTTCTTAGTCATTAATCAACTTTTTTCAAAATTTCTCACTCACTATAAACTAAATCAACTCATTCCCGCCACAAACAATATTCAAGTCACTAATAATGAGTTTAGAGATCATTTTGAATATTTAAATTTCTTTAATACCTTACATGATTTAGAAACCAAGTTAAAAAATAAAACACTCGGTCACGTAGCCTTTTTGAAAATGTCAGAAATGCATGCCTGGCTCGCTTTTTTTAAATCGGCCAGACACAATAAAAAATTATCAGAACTGTTAATTATTCGCTCAATTGCTTTTTATATTATCAGCCAAAATAACCCAAAAGAAAAAACGTCTGATTTTCATTTGGGGCTAATATCACTTGCATTGGGTTATTCAAAAAATGCGTTGACATTATTGTCCAACAATCAACAAGAATTACAACAAGTTGCGAAATTACTCAGTGCTTATATCAAATACGACATTCAATACTTAACCTATCGCTTTAATAATTATTCTTCGGATAAGCGTTTAATCGGATACTTACTGACAAGAAGCTATCGTGAAACAGGCCAACCAGGAGAATCATACGAATTACAGAAAAAAATGATGAAAGACTACCCCAACTTTCTACTTTATAAAAGTTACCTTTCGCTGTATGGCTCGATTGATTTGAGGAAACAATATGCACTCCATAGCCTTTTTGATCTCATGGAGAAACAGCTCATACTGTATAAAAAATATGTGGGCACACAGTGGTTAAAAGACAATAAACTATTAATAAAACTAACCCAAAAAGAGACCTATAGCGAAGATGTATTAATCAAGTGGCTAAGCATCAACCAAATACTACTAACCAATACAAAGAAAAATTTCAAACATAAAAACGCTATTTTAACACCTGAGTTTTTTGTTAGTTTTTTTGAAAATGACATCAAAAACTCAATTTATCATAGCTTTGATCTAGAAATAAGCAAAAATGCTCAAACACCCAGTAAAAAGCTACTGCAAACAATCAATACACTATTTCCTGACAGTAACCTTTATTATTTATTAAAACTTCAGTACCTAATGAAATTCAAAAAAGCTGACAATGTCATTTCTTTTATGAAAAAAATCCCGCTACAGCAAGCCCATCTATTTCTGTTAGAAACAATGCTCAATAGCTCATCAAAACATGTAAAACAGTGGTCACTCCACCCCTACATCACCAAAACTTTGAATCAGTTTATCAACAAATCTCAACCCAATTCGGTCAATTATTTTCAATTGGCAAAACAACTTAATCATGCTGGCTATTCTAATTTAGCCAAAAAATTCATAGCCAATGCAATCAAAATCGACCCTTACCAATCCCGTTATTATCAACTGCTGTCACAGTTACCCAATACAACATCGCAACACTTACAAGGCAAACAGTATTTAAAGCACTCTTATGGTTATGACCGTCTTATGGCCTATTGGCTACGCCATAAAAATAACCAAGAAAGTCGTCGAATACTCACAGAACTCATCAAAACATCACCTAATGAAACCAGTGCCTATCTTCAATTATCGCAATATTTCATGGAAACCAAACAGTATCGACAAGCATTGGATATCTTAAAACAATATCCTGACAACACACCACAAAGCACTTCTATTCAGCAACAAATGGCAAAA
>JABHHM010000122.1 GCA_018671575.1 Methylococcales bacterium
TAATCAGTGTTTCTGATAAATCTGGCCTGGTAGAATTTGCACAATTTCTTGCCAGTTGTGGTGTCGAAATAATCTCAACAGGTGGTACTGCAAAACTCTTGTTGGATAATGACATTCATGTGAGCGAAGTCTCTGATTATACTGGTTTTCCCGAGATGATGGATGGTCGTTTAAAAACCCTACACCCCAAAATACATGGGGGCTTATTGGGTCGTAAAAATATTGATGATGAAGTCATGCAACAACACGATATTAAACCAATTGATATGGTCGTTGTTAATCTGTATCCATTTTCTGAGACCGTTAGCAAACCCGATTGTCAGTTAGCAGAGGCGATTGAAAATATTGATATTGGTGGACCAACCATGCTTCGAGCAGCTTCAAAAAACTACAATCGAGTGGCTGTTGTGGTTGATGCGCAGGATTATGCTGAAATTATGGCAGAAATGGTTGAAAATAATAGTCAGCTCAGCAGTGATAAACGTTTTCAATTGGCGATGAAAACATTTGAGCATACTGCAAAATACGATGGTGCGATTGCCAATTATCTTGGGCAACAAAACAATGGTGATGAAAATAACCATTTTTCTAATACATTCAATGCTCAGTTTCATCTCAAACAAACCATGCGATATGGTGAAAATCCTCATCAAAAAGGTGCTTTTTATATTGATAAGCATCACTCTGATGGTTGTGTTGCAACATCAGAACAAATTCAAGGTAAAGAATTATCTTATAATAATATTGCTGATACCGATGCTGCATTGGAATGTGTTAAATCATTTGGCGTACAGACGGCTTGCGTTATTGTGAAACATGCCAATCCATGTGGTGTTGCCACTGGCTCATCTTTACTAGATGCTTATGATCGTGCTTATGCAACTGATCCAACTTCAGCCTTTGGTGGTATTATTGCTTTTAATCAATCGTTGGACGCAAGCACTGCAAAGGCTATTGTTGATCGTCAGTTTGTCGAAGTTATTATTGCACCTGATGTGGCAGAAGATGCCAAACCTATTTTGGCTGCTAAGAAAAATGTCAGGGTTTTGGTTTGTGGAGAAATTCAGTCCACAGACTCTCAAGGTTTTGACTATAAACGAGTGACAGGGGGCTTATTGGTACAAGATAGAGATAATGGACGGGTACATAAAAGTGACTTGAATATTGTCTCAAAACGTCAGCCAACTGATGATGAAGTGAATGATTTATTGTTCGCTTGGAAAGTGGTTAAGTTTGTTAAGTCAAATGCCATTGTTTATTGTAAAAATGAACAGACCATTGGTATTGGTGCGGGTCAAATGAGTCGGGTTTATTCTGCAAAAATTGCTGCTATCAAAGCCGCTGATGAAAACCTGGTGGTTGAAGGGTCTGTTATGGCATCCGATGCTTTTTTTCCTTTCAGAGACAGTATCGATGCGGCAAGTGAGGCTGGAATTAAAACCATTATTCAACCAGGTGGTTCTATTCGTGATCAAGAAGTCATTGATGCCGCTAACGAACATGGAATTGCAATGGTTTTTACAGGAATACGACATTTTAAACATTGATAAGTGGGTTTATGAATATACTAATTGTTGGAAATGGTGGTCGAGAACACGCACTGGCATGGAAATGTAGTCAGTCAGAACGTGTTGAAACGGTTTATGTCGCTCCTGGTAATGCGGGAACTCAGCTGGAAGATAATATTGAAAATATTGATCTTTCAGTCAGCGATACTCAAGGTCTTATTGAGTTTGCTCAGCAACAGCAAATTGCGTTAACCATTATTGGGCCAGAAGTTCCCTTGGTTAATGGTATTGTTGACGCATTTCAGGCTGAGGGACTTAATTGTTTTGGCCCCAGTAAAAAAGCATCCCAACTGGAAGGTTCTAAATCTTTTACCAAAGATTTTTTGGCTCGACATCGTATCCCAACCTCATCTTATGGTACTTTTACCGATATTCCGTCAGCCGAAAGTTATCTTGATACCCAACAATTTCCCATTGTTATTAAAGCCGACGGATTAGCGGCAGGTAAAGGTGTCATCATTGCTCAGTCGAGAGAGCAAGCTGTCGATGCGGTACGAGATATGTTAAAAAACAATTCTTTTGGTGATGCAGGGCATAAAATTGTCATTGAAGAATTTTTAACAGGTGAAGAAGCCAGTTTTATTGCAATGATTGACGGCAAAAATATTTTGCCGATGGCAACATCTCAAGACCATAAAGCCAGAGATAATGGTGATACAGGTCCAAATACAGGTGGAATGGGCGCTTATTCTCCTGCACCTGTCGTTACTCCCGCAATCTATCAACGAGTCATTGATGAAGTGATTAGACCCACCGTTGATGGACTCAATCAGGAATCAATGCCATATACTGGTTTTTTATATGCTGGCTTGATGATTGCTACCGATGGATCACCCAAAGTGCTTGAATACAATTGCCGTTTTGGCGATCCAGAAACACAACCCATCATGATGCGTTTAGAATCTGATTTGGTTGATTTGTGTTTTGCCGCTTTAGAGCAAAAACTGGATACTATTGAGGCTAAATGGTCAGAAAAGTCTGCTTTGGGTGTTGTATTAGCAGCAGGTGGTTATCCTGAGTCCTACGAGAAAGAGCATGTTATTTCTGGTTTGGAGTCTGATTTAGTTGATACCAAAATATTTCATGCAGGCACTAAGTTGTCTACTGATAATGAAGTGCTGACTAATGGTGGACGTGTGCTTTGTGCTTGTGCGTTAGGTGACAATGTAACCGATGCTCAGAAGAAAGCGTATGAATTGGTTGATCAAATAAGCTGGTCAGGTGTTTTTAACCGTACAGATATTGGTTATCGTGCGGTTTTAAGAGAAAAAATATAAGGTAACACGCAATAAATAAACATCCAACTTGCTTGTATCCAAAGGGCATAGCAATTTTTTGTCCACCTTTTTTGTTGCAAAAATAGCTGTATAGTTCGACTATACGCCTATTTTTTCGCCTCAAAAGCGAACAAAAAATCCTGTGCAACTTGGACATTTATTTATTTCTCTTCCCCTTATTTCGCACTCCTTCCTTAATTATTTGCAATGGATAATTGGCTGTCACCAGGCTCAAATTGATAAGAAATACTAGTAGAAGCGTCAATTGATTGTTGCATCATAGGATTATATAAAACTTTTAAAATTTCTGGTGAGTTTTTTGCAAACTGAAATGATGTTTGACCAGAAACACCTGAAGCATTAGGATTTGCACCAGATTTTAGCATTAGTTTTATTATGGATATATTTTTATCCATAATGGCAATGCTCAATAAAGGTAATTTTTCATCATCCGCCGTAAAAACGTTACTATGAGCTCCTGATTTTATCAATAACTCGGCAAGTTTATAGTTACCATTTAATACCGCCAATTCAAGCGGGTATCTTTTAACATTTGAATAATCTAAAACCAATTTATTTGGATTAATACCTTTCTTCAAAAAAAATTTAATCGCCTTAACATGCCCAGCTCTAACCGCATCTTCAAACGATAAAGAATGAGTGTGCTTTTTTAACAATCTGCGTTGCTCAATAATAGGGTTCCAATCTACTATCTTGGTTTTTAAATGTTTTTTTGTGCGATTAAAAATATTCATTTTATTGTTTTTGTAAACCAAACCTTAAATATTGTTGAAGATATTTTAATTATAAAGGGGGATTAGACAAATAACTGTGAATGAGCACTCAATTTGCAATAAAAGTAAATATATAATGTCGTTGTGCAGAATAATATTGAGGAACGGGAACGAAATAACTTTCCGTTTTGGGTTTGATATTTATTTTAAATTTAAATGATTTGATTGAATAAAAGTGTAGGAATAGTCACTCTATTCGGAGCTTTTATGATTGAGTCTTTTGTATCCATCATTTGAAGATGAAGTGAAGAATGGGAAGCTATTTCATGCTTATTCTTTATTATATTGGAATCACGATAAACACAGGTGATGTTCAGTGAGCATCTGTATTTATCATGGTTAAGGGGGTGCGCAATAAATATCCAACGCTTGTACCCAAAGGGCATAGCAATTTTTTTGTCCACCTTTTTTGCGTCTCAAAGGTGAACAAAAATCCTGCGCAATATGGGTAGTTTATTTATTGCGTGTTACCTAAACAGATTTATCGATTCAATAATTGACCGCTGTTAAAAAATACATCAATAATTTCTTGTGAAGTATCCAGTTGAGTATGCCAGCGGTGTCTGCCATTAGGAATAGTATAAACTGCAACAGGATTGGCGCACTGGGTGTTGGCGGAAACGGTAAATCTTTCATTTCTTGCCGATCTACATTTTTTACCTCGTCTATCAACACAAACAGATAAGGGAGGGTTACATCGGTTATTGTTGGTCCACAATGCCGTTGTTGATGCTAGGCCAATGGTTTCTGAGTCACATTTCCAGCCACAGCTCCATTTGCCAGCGGCTCCTTTATTAAATCCTGAATCCGAAAGTTTAATTTATAAAAACTGCTGTAATCACCTGATATTACGATAAAAACATGAAAAATTATGGTAAAATAAGCATCATCAAATTGGTGAGTTCATTATTTTCAGAA
>JABHHM010000510.1 GCA_018671575.1 Methylococcales bacterium
AGCAGACGAGTTGCTCAACTTTAACTTAAAATAATAATTATTAAATATATCAATACAGTAGACCATCCATGTTTTCAGTAACCTTTGTCGGTACAGGTGCGGCTTTCTCAAAAAAATACGGCCACACCAACTTCTTAATCGAATCAAACCAAGCCAAACTAATGATAGACTTTGGTTATTTAACGCCTATTGGACTCGAAAAAATCAATTTTGATTTACAACAACTCACCCATGTATTCATCAGCCATATCCATGCAGATCATGTGGGTGGTCTGGAAGAATTGGCATTCAGCGCCATGTTTTCTTACCATAAAAAACCACATTTAATTTTACCTGGAAAACTAAAAGAACCTTTATGGAATAATTCACTCAGTGGTGGTTTAGAGTTGAGTTCCGATGAATCTGGACAACCCATAACCTGTTGTTTTGAAGACTATTTTGATATCTCAGAAATAGATGAAAACTGGTTTGAATTGGATAACATCAAAATAAAACCTTTTCAGGTAGACCATGTTCCTGGCAAAGAATCTTATGGTGTTATTGTGAGAGACCAAGAAACAGGCAAGCAAATCATTTTTACTTGTGACGTTAAAAACAAACTCTCTCAATTCACTACCGATGCTGAATTTTTAGATGGCATTATTGTACATGATTGCCAGCTACTCAACGATGGTCAAGGACGGGTTCATACGCCTTTAGATGTCATATTGACCTATCCAGAATCAGTATTAGAAAGAACTTACCTGATTCACTATGGTGATCAAGTCGATGAACACCGCCATAAAATAGAAAACACTTCACTAAAATTTGCAAAACAAGGTGAAAAAATTATTTTTTAAGGAAATTTCATGCATTATTTAGCATTATTATTAACTTTGTTATTGATTTCATGCACTGAAACAAAAAACAACATCAAACCCTCCAATAGTTCCCCCCCCACAATCCTTAAAAAAATCTTAAAAGACCGACAATATCAGGTTAAATATGCCGATATTTTTGTACAAAAAGGTCATCAATCCAATATTTTATCTACATTATTTACTCATGATGGGCAATTTATTATTTCTGCCTCCAGAGATTCTCTGATTAAATTATGGGAAGTGAAAACGGGACATGAAATTCATACTTTCAAAGGCCACAAAAACGGTGTAAAAAAAATATTATTGTTAGCCGATGGTAAAACACTGTTATCCGCAGGCGGAGACAAAACCATCAAGTTATGGGATATCAAATCGGGTCGCTTATTAAGAAGTATAAAAACAGCCCCATTAATCGTTGATAATATGGTTCTAACTAAAGACCAAAAAAATATTCTAACCGTACATTCAGACCGCAGTATTCGATTGTGGAATTTAGCATCAGGCCAACAATTAAAAACTTTCAAAAGTCATAATCGGGCTGTCAAAAGCATCGATATCACACCAGATGGCAAACATTTCATTTCTGCCAGTTTAGATCAAACACTGAAAGTTTGGGAGATAGAAACAGGTGATGTTGTGCAAACCATGCTGGGACATCATGATGGCATCCATATCGTTAAAGTATCACCTGATGGGAAATACGCCTTATCTGGAGGGGATGATAAATCAGTCAAATTATGGGACATAGAAACAGGTGATGTCATTTTTACTTTTTATGGTCACACCAATTTGGTACTGGATATCGTTTTTTCTAAAGATGGTCTTACTGCCGCTTCTGCCAGTTGGGATAAAACCATTCTTTTGCTTAATTTATCCACAGGACAAGTCAGCAAAACATTGAAATTAAATGAACCCGTCTCATCCATCAGCCTATCAAGCAATCAGCAACAAATTTTAGCCGCAGGCAAACAATCTTTAAAACTATGGGACATTAAATCTGGTCAATTAATACAAGTTTATCAAGGTTTTCGAAGACAACTGAATAAAATAGCGGGACCTTTTTATAATGCGAACTCAAAACAACTTTTTTTAACTTCCTTTAAAAAAGACAATCCAACTCAACTTTATTTGTGGGACTTGCAAACAACGGAAGTAAAAGCTCAAATTAACACAGGATTTTCAGCCGTTGAAAGCATGACCATGCCTGCTGGATCAAAGTTCATTTTTAGTGGTCATCACGACCATTCCATTAAAATGATTGATGTAAAAACACAGCAATTAATTAAACAATTTCATGGTCATCATCATGTAATCACGGCTCTGCTTGTCTCAGCTAATGGAAAAATACTGGTTTCTGGAAGTCGGGACACCAATATCAAAATCTGGTCAATAGCCACAGGAAAATTGTTAAAAACCATCAGAGGTCATAAACAAGCCATTTCATCTTTGGCATTAAGCTCAAATGGCAACAAATTATTATCTGCAAGTCGTGACGGCACGATTAAATATTGGGATGTTAACAAAGGCAAGTTAATAGGCATGATTCCAACACAGTCAAAACCTGTTAATCAGATATTATTTACAGATGATGGTGACAAAGCCATTTCATCTGCTGGCAACCAATTGATTTTATGGGATCTTGATGAATTTATTGCCATTCATCAGTTTCATGGACATCAAAAGAAAATATCAAACTTCTCAATTTCAACCGATGATAAAAAATTAGTCTCTGCCAGTATTGATGGTGTGATTAAAACATGGGATTTAAAATCTTATGACAATACAGATGCTTTTCAAACCAATTTGAATTCTATTGCTGGCTTGGCTTTTTATGATAAAAACCAACGCTACTTGGTTGCTGGTGAACAAGGCGAGATTGTTTCATTGAATCAGAATTTGAATGAAAATATTCGTGGTTTTCATTTTAGAAATGGAGACTGGTTAAGCATGACACCCGAAGGGTATTTTCATGGGTCAAATAATGCGGGGCGTTTTCTCAATGCCCGTTCTAAACGCAAAGTATTATCCATCAATCAATTTTTCCATGATTTACATCGACCTGATTTGGTTTATTTGAAACATCAGAATAAACAACAATTCAAAACATCAAAAAAAACCAATATTGCCATTCAATTAAAAAAAGCCAAGCCACCATACATTAAATCAGTAGAGCAACTGAAACCATTGAATAACAATGAGGTGCAAATCAAAACAATTCTTGAAAATGAAGGAAGTGGATTCGGAGATATTTTTTATTGGTTAAATGGCAAATTGGTGGCTACTAAAAAGATAGATTTTATATCATCTAAAACTATTGAAATCAAACAGTCAATCAAACTCCCTACAGGAAACAGTCAACTATCAGTGACGGCGACCAATGCTGAAAATAAATTGGTCTCAAATAAAAAAATACTGATGTTAAAAAATACTTCGGTGATAAAACCCGTACTGTATGTATTAACCGCTAGTCATGATAAATATGTTAATTTACCAAGTTCCATTGAATTAAAACACAGCCATTGGGATGCTCGTTATTTTGCAAAAATTATCAAACAACATAATAAAAAATCCTATCAACAAGTTGTTGTAGAATCATTGATAGGGCAATCATTTACTAATGATGGGATCAATAAATCTGTTAAAAAAGTAAAACAAAAAATGCAGGAAAATGATGCCTTAATTATTTATTTAACAGGATTAACCAATCATGATGCAAGTGATTTTTATTACTTACCGATGAATGCCACAAAATTATCAACTTCGCCCAATAATCAAATTTCTATCAAACAATTGGCGCATCAGTTTGATCATACAGACAGCCAAAAAATAGTCATGCTATTGAATATCAATCCTTCACAATCCATCAAAGGTATCAATAATAACCATATTTCTATGCAATATAGAAATATCATCCAACACATCAACAAACAAACGGGTGTTAATATTTTATTGATCCCCAAAATTGACCAACTGATTGATTTAGCATTTGAAGAAAAAAGTAAAATGACATTATTTGTTAATCAAATGCTTAGAAATTCGGATAAGCTGGGTAATAAAGATGGCTTGATTAGCCTTAAGGAATTATTTCTGTATTTTAAGAATAATTATGACTTGGGTGATATTTCATCACAAAGTCAGTTTAATGAGTTTGATTTTGTGTTGATGAAAGAAAAATAGAGAATATTTATTTGTTGAGTAACCTTTCATATTCTTCATGTTGACCAATCCAAACCCAGATAAATCCATCATCATCTTCTACTGCAAGTGCTCTATGATTGATACCAACTCTAGCAGACCAAAGTTTACCAACTCGCTTAAAATGTAACGATGGATGTTTGGGATTTTCTTTTAAAAGAGCATAATTTTTCTGCGCCAAAACCTGTGTTGATATTGGTAATTTTTTAAAACATGACCAAAAACGAACCGTTGCTTTATGCACTATAAACTCTTCAATTTTTCATTTTTCTTTTCCCTAACAGCCTCATCAATCAGAAAATCTAGTTTCCCAGACTGGATATCCTCCTCTATTTCACTATCCCATGCCTCCCAATCCCTTTCAGAAAACCAGTGAACCAATTTCATATATTCTTTGCGTGGAAGCATTTCTATTTCAAGTTGAATTTCTTTAACTGTTTTCATTTTAATAAACCTTCTTTACTCGCCCGCCACCGTCATCTTATCAACCCAAATAGAACCCGTTTGAATTTTTCGACGTTTTTCGGTGTCATTAGAAATTGCTTGAATTCCCATGTACATGTCTTTTAAATTCCCTGCAATGGTAATCTCTTCAACAGGGTATTGTATTTCTCCATTTTCTACCCAAAAACCCGAAGCACCTCTTGAATAATCACCTGTGACAATATTAATGCCTTGACCCATCAACTCCATAACCAATACACCTGTTCCCATTTCTTTGAGCATTTGATCTAGTGTCATGCCTGTATCAGGTATTAAAATATTTTGTACACCACCTGCATTAGCGGTACTTTTCATTTTTAGTTTTTTAGCGGAGTAACTGTCTAAAACATAGTTGTTTAAAATACCATCACTGACAATATTTTTATCATATGTCAACACACCATCGCTGTCATAAGGTGAACTACCCAATCCTCTGATGATGTGTGGACGTTCATGAAACTGAATAAATTCAGGAAATACTTGTTGATCCAGTTGATTCAACAAAAATGAAGACTCATGATAAATGGCACTACCACGAATGGCATTGACAAAGTGGTTCATCAAACCAGAGGCCATATCGGCAGAAAATACCACGGGTACTTGTCGTGCGGATAAAGATCGGCCTGATAATTTATTGATACTGCGAGTCGCCGCCTGACGGCCAACTTCTTTTGCGGATTGCAAATCTTCATGTCGCCTGGCGATGGTGTAAAAATAATCTCTTTGCATTCCCTCATTGTCAGTCGCCAATACCGAACAACTGACGGTTTGTCTTGAGGTAGGATAGCTACCAATAAAGCCATGACTGTTGCCATAGGCACGCATACTGTCGTGGCTGTCTATTGTTGCGCCTTCGGAATTGGTGATTCGTTTATCATAATCCAATGCACTGGCTTCACATTCACTGGCAATTTTAACCGCCTCATCAACCGCAATATTCCACGGATGAGACAATTCCAAATTCATCACATTTTTAGCCATTAATTCTTTCTCGGCTAAACCTGAGCAGGGATCTTCTCCCGTATATTTTGCAATATCACAAGCCGCTTTTGCAGTTTGCTTGATGGCTGTTTCACTTAAATCCGAGGTGCTGGCTGAGCCTTTTTTATGACCAATAAAAACGGTAATACCCAAACCACTGTCTCGCTGATTTTCAATGGTTTCAACTTCACCCAAACGGACACTAACCGATAAACCAGACACCACACTCATGCCTGCCTCAGCTGATGTTACGCCATGTGATGAAGCTGCTTTTAATGCTGAATCAATGATATTTTCGACCACTGTTTGGTCAAATTGTCCACCTAATTTTGCTTGCTTATCATTCATTGATTATTCCATCCCTTCTATGTCAGTTCCGCCCACAGTCATGCCATCAATTTTCAATGTTGGTTGACCAACACCCACAGGCACACTCTGCCCATCTTTCCCACAAACACCAATACCCGTATCCAGCTCTAAATCATTGCCAACCATAGAAACTTTGGTTAAGGCATCTGGCCCGTTACCAATGAGCGTGGCACCTTTGACGGGTGTAGTGACTTTACCCTTTTCAATCAAATAGGCCTCACTGGCAGAAAATACAAATTTTCCAGAGGTGATATCCACTTGTCCACCACCAAAATTAACGGCATACAGCCCTTTTTCAACAGAAGCAATAATTTCATTGGGGTCATGTTGACCTGCTTCCATATAAGTGTTGGTCATTCGAGGCAAAGGCAAATGAGCATAAGATTCTCTACGCCCGTTACCCGTTGATTTCACCCCCATTAATCGAGCATTGTGTTTGTCTTGCATATAACCTTTCAAGATACCATTCTCTATTAAAACGGTTGATTGAGTCGGAGTCCCTTCATCATCAATATTTAATGAGCCGCGACGGTTTGCCAAAGTCCCATTATCAACCACAGTACAGAGCTCTGAGGCAACTTTTTCACCCAGTCTGCCAGAAAATGCAGAAGTCTGTTTGCGATTAAAGTCACCCTCCAAACCATGTCCAATGGCTTCATGCAATAATACGCCTGGCCATCCTGAACCCAGTACCACAGTCATATTACCCGCAGGTGCAGGCTTAGAACCTAAATTAACCAGCGCTTGTCTGACTGCTTCTTGAGTAAAAGATTCAATGCGGTTATTTTCCAGTAATGTTTCAAAACTATAACGCCCCCCACCTCCTGAACTACCTTGTTCTCTGCCGTTTTTATCTTCGGCAATAACGCTGATGCCAAATCGAATCAAAGGACGAATGTCGGTAAAAATTTTCCCCTCAGAATCCAATATTAAAATGACCTCATGAACGCCAATAATGTGCGCCATGACTTGTTTTATTCGAGCATCTGTTTTTCTTGCTTCAACATCCACTCTTTTTAACAAATCAATTTTTCTTTCTGTGTTGATACCCGCAAAAGGCTCAATCGGATGATAACAAGACTGAATAATCGGTGAATGAGTGATTTTATGACTGGCTGTTTGCCCGCATTTTACAATATTTCTGGCAGTTTTTGCTGAATCTAAAATGTTATCTAAAATGATATCATCGGCGTAAGCAAAACCTGTTTTTTCTCCGCTGATGACTCGGACACCAACGCCTCGATCAATACTGTAACTGCCTTCTTTAATGATCCCGTCATCCAGTGACCAGGACTCATATCGACTGGACTGAAAATAGACATCAGCCGCATCAACGGATGTTCCTTGAATGATACCTAATACTTTTTCAAGCTGGGCATCAGAAATCTGAGCAGGCTCTAAAATAATATCTCTTGCTGTCGTATTTATCATGAATTTTTTAACCTGATAAGTCTTGTTTTTTGAGTTGACTGAATGAAATTAATATTTTCTTATTTCCACGCAAACTGTGGAAATAAAGAAATAATTAGGGGAGGCGAAATAAATAAACGTCCAAATTGCGCAGAATTTTTGTTCACCTTTGAGGCGCAAAAATAGGCGTATAGTCGAACTACACAACTATTTTTGCAACAAAAAAGGCGGACAAAAATACAAGTAAGTTGGATGTTTATTTGTTGC
>JABHHM010000194.1 GCA_018671575.1 Methylococcales bacterium
AAAAATCAGCACCTGGAATATTGGTGGTGAGTTTGATGTTAAGCAGTGGCGATCAGTTTATCGACAATTGGTGTCATTGGGATACTTGCAAACTGATGTTGATGGGCATGGTGGTTTAGCGTTGACAGAACAATGTCGCCCCATTTTAAAAGGTGAAACACACTTATTATTAAGGAAAGATGTGTTTTCCAGTAGTAAATCAAAAACCAAGTCACAAGTTGTTAAGCATAGTTTATCAAAAGAAGAAGAGCCACTTTGGAATGCGTTACGTGAAAAAAGAACAGAGTTGGCAAAAGAGCATAATTATCCTCCTTATATTATATTTCAGGATGCTACTTTGGTCGAAATGGTCAGGCATCGCCCAGAAACATTAACAGAAATGAATATGTTGACAGGAATTGGGCAAAAAAAGCTGGAGCAATATGGTCAAATATTTTTAGAAGTAGTGAATGCATTTTCTGATGACAGTACAGTAAAAATACCGTTAACTTACACACCAGACTATGCAGAAAGCCAGCAAAACTCAGATGAAATGAGCTTGCAATTGTTTCTCAATGGATTAGATATTGATGAAATCGCTCAAAAGAGAAATATTTTGAGGGCGACCATCGTCAACCATTTATCAAAAGCGATAGAAAATGGTACGATTTCAAGTATTGAAGTGGTTGATATTGAGGAAAAAGACATGCAGTTGATAGAAGATACCATTTTGTCACAAGATGATGGTGTTGATACTCGATTAAAACCTGTTTTTGAGTTTCTTGATGGTGTTTATGACTATGATACCATTAAATGTGTTAGGGCAGGCTTGGCGTATCAACTGAACCAGCAAGAGGTTGGTTTTAATTAGCCTGAATTTTTGACCCTGTCGAAGAGTGGTGTTAATATCTACCCAAAATCGGGTTGAATAAAAATTTGCCAAAAGTATTAAATTTAGTAATAACTCACAAGGGAGAAAAACATTGTCAACTAAGCATCCCGTTGTTGCCGTCACTGGTTCATCTGGCGCAGGAACAACCACTGTAAAAAGAGCATTCGAACATATTTTTTATCGAGATAATATTAATCCAGCAGTCATTGAGGGAGATAGTTTTCACCGTTATGATCGTGTTGCCATGAAAGAAGCCATTAAAAAGGCAACGGCAGACAATAAAAACCTGAGTCATTTTGGCCCTGAAGCCAATCATTACGAGAAAATTGAAGCATTGTTCAAGTCGTATGGTGAAACTGGCGGCGGTAAAAAACGTTATTATTTACACAGTGAAGAAGAAGCAAAGCCTTATGGTCAACAGCCAGGTGAATTTACTGAATGGGAAGACATCCCAGAAAATACAGACTTGTTGTTTTATGAAGGTTTGCATGGTGGCGTTGAAGATAAAGCGGCAGGTGTCAATGTGGCAAATTTTGTTGATTTATTGATCGGTGTTGTGCCTCTGGTTAACTTGGAGTGGATACAAAAAATTCACCGTGATTCAGCAGAGCGTGGCTACAGTGCAGATGCAATTGTTGATACAATTTTACGTCGAATGTATGATTATGTTCACTACATTACCCCTCAATTTTCAAAGACTGATATTAACTTTCAACGTGTTCCAACGGTTGATACCTCAAATCCTTTCATTGCTCGAGATATTCCAACACCCGATGAAAGTTTTGTTATTATTCGTTTTAAGTCACCGAGCAAGTTCAATATAGATTTTCCATATTTATTGAGTATGTTGCACGATTCATTCATGTCCAGAAGAAATACAATTGTTGTGCCTGGTGGAAAAATGGGTTTTGCCATGGAACTTATTTTGACACCAATTATTGAAGATATGATGGCGCAACGATAGTTGTTTGAAATTATACCGCAAGGGTATAAGTTGTTATTGAAGTGGACAAGCCGCCTAATTCAGCTTTAACACTCATCATTAAATTGCAATGATTTAATGGTGGGTGTTGATGTCGTTATAATAATACTTGATTTCAGTATGAAAAATATTGATGCCAAATAATTTTCATTATTGGTTTTTCCAAAAATATTCTATATTTCAACTACTAACATTAAACTCCTCCAAACTGGTTAAATTTAATCGTTTTAAATTATAAAAAAAATTTAAATATCTTTGAATTTACACTTTAATAAATGAAAGAATCACCTATCCTTTTAGAAGTGGATATCATGAGCTTGTTTTTCAGATATTACTTAAAGAACCTTTTGAAAATTGCTGCAGTGTTTAAATGTGCGAAATATACATCGTGCTGAAAACCAACTGGGCTGTTTTTCTGGTAAAACAAAATACAACTTAATAAACAATAACATTTTGGAGGATACGACCAATGCCTGATTTATTTTCAGACGAGTGGATGAACAAATTAAAAGACTTATGGAATGCTGACCCAGAAGTAAAAGATAAGCTGGCAGAGATTGATTTCAATTCTGTTATTGCTTGTGGTTTTAAAGATGGCGACAAACCTTTAGGTGTGTTTGTTGTTGAAAAAGGTGAATGTGTTCGTGCAGGGCTTTATGACGGTGAAGAACTAAACTGGGACATGAGAGCTTCTGAGAAAGACTGGGGTAAGTGGATGGCTAAACCATTAGGTATGACTGGAATGGGAATGGCTTTTACCACAGGTAAATTAAAGTTTAAAGTGGGCGATTTCAAAGCCATGATAAAAGATCCAAAAATGGCAATGCCATTTGTTAAAAGCTTTGGTTTGATGTCACAAATCTAAGTTATATCTTAAGGAAGCCATAATAAATTCTCTTATGGCTTTCTTTCTCATTTCTCCATTTCCGAAAATATAAAGCATTCCTCTATTTCGTCTAATCAAGTATACTCCTTGCAATTTCTTCTTTGCAATCAAGTAACTCGTTATGACAGATATCAATTCTCAACAAATCAATAGTTTTTTTCAACAAGCTAATTTTATCAAAAGCGTGCCTGACCTTGAGCTTTCTCCAGAAGATAGAGGGGTTGAAATTGCTTTTGCTGGTCGCTCAAATGCGGGAAAGTCCAGTGCAATTAATCGCATTGCACAAAAAAAAGCATTGGCAAGAACCAGTAAAACCCCTGGTCGAACACAGCATATTGTTTTCTTCTCAATGGATGAAGAACGGCGTATGGTTGATTTACCAGGTTATGGTTTTGCAAAAGTTCCACAGCAAATGAAAATAAAGTGGCAACAAGCTATCAATAATTATTTGGCCAATAGGCAATCATTACAAGGTTTGGTGTTAATGATGGATGTTCGTCATCCACTACGTGATTATGACATGATGCTGCTTGATTGGTGTCAGCAAAATGAGTTAGCCATTCATGTCTTATTGACCAAAGCAGACAAACTTAAAAAAGGTCCTGCTCAATCCACTTTGCTCCAGGTGCGCCAAGAATTTTCAAAAAATAAATTTAATGCAACGGTTCAGCTATTTTCGTCAACAAAATCTACAGGCGTTGATGAAGCAAGACGCTTAATTTGGAACTGGTTAAATCCCGAATAAAGGTGTTATAAATAATACTGTACTAAATTAATCAAGAATTATTGGTAATTGTTTTAAAGAGGTTGTAAGATACCATTTTTATTATTTGTAAAAAAATATCAAATCGCTTAATTATTTTTCTAAGGAACGGGAAGTTATTTCGTTCTCGTTCCTAAAATAGATTGTAATTATTCAGCGTGTTTAGATTTTTTCCTAGTTCGAGGCATTTTCGCACGAAAAATGTGAGCATATTTAAGTCTATGTGATCATTTGAGTACGAAAATAATGTCAAACTAAATTGAGCTTACTCAAGAGAGAGATTTTCTGGGTGAAAGAAATAGGGTGAAAAGATGAATGCTTTGAGTCGTTACAATAGATTAAGCCCAATTTCACTATTGTACAATTTAAGGAAAAAGTCATGGATATGATGGATTTAATTAACATGTTCTCTCGTTGGAGTCATTTATTGTTTGGAATTACCTGGATCGGTCTTCTGTATTATTTTAACTTTGTTCAAGGCGGTTACTTTAAAACCGCAACTCCAGAAGCTTTAACGGATGCTAAAGCCAAGTTAGCTCCTAGTGCATTGTGGTGGTTTCGTTGGGGGGCAATGTTTACATTCATCACTGGTCTTATTTTATTAGCTGGCGTGACTAAAAATGCACAGTTAAATAGTTATATCGTTATGGGAGCAACACTGGGTACTTTAATGTTTTTGAATGTTTGGATGGTGATTTGGCCAAATCAAAAAATTGCTTTGGGTATGGTTGAGGGTGATGGCCCCGCAGCGGCAGGCAAAGCATTGCTTGCATCAAGAACAAATGTTTTATTCTCTGGCCCAATGGCTTTTGGAATGATGGCAGGACCTCACTTTGCAGGATCATCCAGTGGTTATGGTCATCCATTAGGAATGGGATTGTGGGTTGTGCTTGCTGTGATTGCATTATTAGAAGTCAATGCGCTTAAAGGTAAGCAAGGCCCTATGACAACGGTTAATGGTGTGATTGGAAGTAGTGTTGTTTTAACTGTTGTTTTTGTTGGTATTCTTGAAATGATCGCTTAATCTTTATTTCGACAGCAGAGACAATGTATTACTTGTCTCTGCTGTTATTAGATTAACTATTCAGGTTGCCTACTTATATTTTTTGCCTTGAACTGGAGCAAAAGAGGGGAGGCTTGAAGCAGTTGTTATTATACGATACTCACATTTTCTGCCTGAGGTCCTTTTTCTCCTTCTGTTACATCCATTTTCACTGCTTGTCCTTCTCGTAAAGTTTTCTTTCCTCGGCCATTGATGGCGCTGTGATGAATAAATACATCGTCACCATTAGACTGCTCAATAAAGCCAAACCCTTTTTCTTCATTAAACCATTTTACTGTACCGTTCAATTGGTTTGCCATGGTTTTCATTTTTACCAAATAGCTCAAAGTGAAAAGAGAATCGTCGTTGCGCATAAGGAATAAGGTGATACAGGCTGCCAACATTGGGATTGCAGCAAAAAATAAAATATTTGGACCATCGAATGGTGCTAAGTATTGCTTAAATGAAGATAGTGTTGAAATAGAGTGAAGCAACAATACAATGCCGTAGACATGCTTTTTATAAATGCCCATCAAAAATGCAAAAAGAATGACCAGTTCAATGCAACCTATCAATGTCATCAATGTACTGCTAAATCCACCTAAAAAATAAAATTTTTCATAAACAGTTGCGGCATGTATGGGGTTTAAAAACTTATCCAGAGTCCATACAAACATGACTAAGAAAATAGAGACTCTCAATAAAAAGAGTGATTGTTCAAGTGTTTTGTTATTTTCCATTTAATATCCTTAAAGTAAGTATGCTGCTAGGAGGCTGTCCGAAAACGCATCTTTCCGCCAGAACTGCGTTAAAATTCGGCTCAAAATGCTCATTTACACACGCAAACTGCGCTTTTTCGACAATTTTATGCCTTGATTTGACGAAAATCTGAGTTCTCGGACAGCCTCCTAGGAGGTTGTCCGTGTAAATTTTATTTTAAATTTAAAAGCCAGTCATTATAAATGAAAATATTCGATATATCTGATCTTTCTAAAATTAATTTGTAATAAATGAATGATTAGATTGTCTATACGCTACACTTGAAGAATAACCAATTAATTTACTAGGGTAAAATAAATGAAAAAGAAACTAACTTTAAAAAAATCACAAATCTTTGCCACAATGGTTGCCACATCAACGTTATCTGTTGCTGCGGTAGAAAATGTTAATGCTTCAGAGCTGTTTGGTGCTACTCAGTTATCCAGTGGTTATATGCTTGCGATGTCTGATGGTAAATGTGGAGAAGGTAATTGCGGTGGCAAAAAAACCAAAGAAGCCAAATGTGGAGAAGGCAATTGTGGCGGTAAAAAGAAAGAAAAATCGAAAGAAGGTAAATGTGGAGAAGGCAATTGTGGTGGTAAAAAGAAAGAAAAATCGAAAGAAGGTAAATGTGGAGAAGGCAATTGTGGCGCTAAAAAGAAAGAAAAGTCAAAAGAAGGTAAATGTGGAGAAGGCAATTGTGGCGCTAAAAAGAAAGAAAAGTCAAAAGAAGGTAAGTGTGGTGAAGGCAAATGTGGAAGTAGTTAAAGGGCTTTAATCAATGAAAAGACACCCAGTTACGGGCGTTGGTCTCGGGTTAAGGCGTGATTTTCTGGATGATTTTTTGTTAAATCCTCCAGAAATAGTCGATTTTATTGAGGTCGCTCCAGAAAATTGGATGACTTTAGGCGGTGAGTTGGGTGAAAAGTTTGCAGAAATTGCTACTCGTCACTCCGTTACACTACATGGTCTTTCACTCTCTCTTGGAGGTCCTGAAAAATTAGATGAATATTTTCTCCATCGAGTGAAACACTTTATGGATAAACATCATATTAATCTTTATACAGAACACTTAAGTTACTGTAGTGATACAGGGCATTTGTATGATTTAATGCCCATTCCTTTTACACAAGATGCCATTGCTCATGTAGTTGATCGAATTAAAAAAGTTCAGGATGTGACAGGAAATCAATTTGCCATTGAAAACGTATCCTATTATGCTGCTCCAATGCAACAGATGGCAGAAATTGAGTTTATTAATGGCATTCTAGAAAAATCTGATTGCCAATTATTACTTGATGTCAATAATATCTATGTGAATAGCATCAATCATGGTTATGATGCACTTGATTTTTTAAAGCAACTGCCCTGTGAGCGTATTGCTTATTGCCATATTGCAGGTCATTACGAAGAAGATGCAGACTTAATTATTGATACTCATGGTGCTGATGTGGTGTCCTCTGTTTGGAATTTATTAAGTGAGGCTTACCAATTATTTGGTGTTTTTCCGACCTTGCTAGAAAGAGACTTTAATATTCCTCCGTTAAATGAATTGATTGATGAATTACAACAGATTAAACGTCACATGACTCAAGCAAAAACCAACCAATATGTCGCCTGAAGCTGATTTCATTCATACTCAAAGAGTATTCGCTAATTTTATTCGTGATCCTGAAAAAAATACTTTGCCTGACGGGGTAGAGTCTCGTCGAATGAAAATTTATGCAGAGTTGTTTTATAACAATATCGAAGGATTTATTAATAATAATTTTCCAGTATTACATGCTGTGGTTGAAGAATCTATTTGGCAAAAAGTCATTCGACAATTCATGGTTAAACACCGCTGTAAAAGCCCTATTTTTGCAGAAATTGGGAGAGAATATCTACAGTTTCTGGAAACTGAGAGTTTTCAAAGCAGTGATCTGGCCTCCCAATTACCCGATTTTACCCTGGAACTTGCTTATTACGAATGGCTTGAGCTGGTTTTGTCGATTGATCAATCGGTCATTGATTGGGTGCCAGTAGAGCAATCCAGTCAACAATTTTTACTCAAAAAACAACTGAAAGTATCTGATTTATCTCGACTGGGAAGTTTTTCATATCCTGTGCATCAAATCAGTGATTCATTTATTCCTGGTTTGGAAGATAAGCAAGATAGTCACTTGTTAATTTACCGTAATCGTCAGCATCAAATTAACTTTATTTTACTTGCACCGATGAGCGCGCTTTTATTTCAAAAATTATCAGAAGCTGATGGGGAGACTGTGGAAATGATTTTATTGAATCTTGCTGAGGAAATTGGTTTTAAAAACAGTGATGAGTTTTTGTTGGCAGGATGCAATATAATTGACGAATGGTGTCAGAAAGATATCGTTTATTGGTAATATTGGACTCATTGTATTTTTTTACCGTGAAGTTCATGAAGGAAATGAAACTTTTCTTCATTGTCTTCATG
>JABHHM010000119.1 GCA_018671575.1 Methylococcales bacterium
AACAAAAATCCTGCGCAATTTGGATATTTATTTATTTCGCTTCCCCTTATTTAGATACCGCTTCAATCTCTTTCTTCGGACATCCGCAATGTCCGCCTTGTGAATAATCTACGCCAAGTTCTTTGACTTTATGAAAGATAGTTTCAGAATGGACAAATTTAGCAATGATTTTAATGTCCATTTTGTGAGCAAATTCTACAATGGTTTGTACAAAAAGTTGATGTTTTTGATTAGAGTCTATGTCTTCAATCAAAGAGCGGTCTATTTTGATATAATCAGCAGACAGTTCTAGCGCACTTGAAATATTGGAGCAATTGGTGCCAAAATTATCAATGGCAATGTGAGCTCCAAGTTTTTTAATGATGTCAAAATCAAATTTAATGGTGCTAAAGTTTTTTAAAGATTCTAATTCTGATATTTCAAAAGTAACACATTGCGGTGAAGAAAACTGACGCAGATTGGTCAAAATAAATTTTCTCATGTCCGCATCAAGTAAATCTTCGGTCGAAAGATTGATTGAAAAATCAATGTTGGTATTTTTGAAAGCCTTAAAAGATTTTTCTATCATGGCTTTTGTGATATTAGAATACAGTCTGGATTTCTTAGCGGTTTTAAGAAAAATCTCAGGTGGCAGTTCTTCTTTATCACCCTCTAGTCTGACCAAGCACTCATACATTTCAGTTTGTTCTGTTTGGTTATTGATAATGGGCTGGAAGACAGGAGCGATTTGGTTGTTTTCAATGGCATGTTTGACTTTTTTCATCCATTGAATGCTACTTTTGAAGGCATTGTTGTTGATACTTGTATCTTTAAAAACCACATAGGACTTCTGTTCTTCGAGTCCTTTTTCTAAGGCTTTATAAGCTCTTTCAATGAGTTTATTGCGTTTGGATGCAACGCCTAGAGTGACAATTAATGGTATTTTTTCATCTTGAAATAAGTAAGGTGCTTCCTCAATTTCTTTGATAAAATCTTCTAAATATAAATCTTCAATACAAACATAACCACGATGAGATAAAGTGCTGGGAGCAAGCACTGCCAGTTCAGTGTCACTGATATGGTAGAGTGTTGCTGACTTGGGTAATATTTTGCTACATCGAGAGGCTAATTGGCACAGAATCGAAGTTCCAGCATTATCGCCAAAAAATTCATTGATTCCCCTGAAACAATTGATGTTGATAACAATTAGCATTGGGTTAGGTAATTTTTGTTCATCCAGAATCAATTTTGTGCGATTAGGTAACTTGGTGGAGGGATGAACAAAAATGAGTTGCCAAAGAGAGTGTAGATAGATAACTGGAAGTAAAATTCCAATCAGTAAAAAAAACACATAATTTGAGATAATTTCAACGGTAGCGTAATGCATGGTGCCAAAAAAAAGTAGGGTGCTTAAATAAACAAAGACTCCTAGTAAAACCATGTGTTTTGAATATAAGATTAAGTCTTTCATTTGGAAAGGTTATTATTGATTAGTTAGATTCGATGGATGGTTCAGCATATTCATCTTTGACTTTTATGACTGCGGGTAAAACTTTTAGGAAATACTCCACAACTTCGGGGTCAAAATGTTCGCCTTTTTGGCTGACTATTTCGTCAATGGCTTCTTGCACTGGCCACGCATGCTTGTAAGGGCGTTCTGATGTTAATGCATCAAACACGTCGCAAATAGCGACAATTCTACCTATCAAGGGGATTTCTGCTCCTTTGAGGCCGTTTGGATAACCTTTTCCATTCCATTTTTCATGGTGAGTGATGGCAATTTTTTGTGCCATTTCTAATACTTCAGAATCACTATTGGCTAGAATATCTGCACCAATGCTGGTGTGTGTTTTCATGGTTTCAAACTCTTCTTTGGTGAGTTTACCTGGTTTTAATAATATATTGTCAGAAATTCCAATTTTCCCTACATCATGCATCGGACTGGCCTGTAGTAGCATTTCTGACTCATTTTCAGGTAAGCCCATTTCCAAAGCCAGCATTTGCGAAAATTTACTCATCCTAATGATGTGTAAACCCGTTTCATTGTCTCGATATTCTGCGGCACGACCCAATCGGTGGATGATTTCAACTCTGGATTGTTCTAAATCTTGAGTTCTTTCTTTTACTTTTTCTTCTAAAATTTTCTTTTGACCCGTTAACTTGTTATGCAGAATTCTAACTTCTAGTATATTTCGGATTCGATGCAATGTTTCGAGTCGGTCAATGGGTTTGGTAATAAAGTCTCTTGCACCGCATTTTAACGCCCTTAGTCGGGTATCTCGATCAGTTAATGCTGTTAGGACTAATATAGGAATATAAGATTCCATTTCAAGTTCGTTTAATTTATCCATTACTTGAAAACCATCCATGTTAGGCATTTGAATATCTAACAATATGATGTCAAAGTTGTTTTCTAAATAGAGAGATTCAACCTCCAAAGGGTTTTGAGTGCTTTGGATGTGATTAAATCCCGCTCTTTTTAGGGTTTTTTCAAGCAATTGAATATTAATTGGTTCATCATCAACGATTAATATGTTGGCGTTAATAATTTCTTGTTCAAGATCCATTTGTGCCTCGGGGACAGATTGTTTGGTTTTTTTAGATTCAATAGATAAGTATAGAGTAACTCTCTCAAGTGTGCCTAATCTTAGCTAAAAAAATGATGTAAAAAGACCAAAAAATTACATATGCGAGTCAATTTCCTCAATAAAAACTTTAATTTCGTCTCTAATTCGTCGATAAGCTTGTAATTTTTCCTCATCTGTTTTGGCATTAAGGGCAAGTTTGGGAGGGTCATCAAAGCCGACATGTATCACTTTGGCTTGCTCAGGAAAAATAGGGCAAGTTTCATGTGCATGTCCACAAACCGTAAAGACAACATCCAATTTAATGTTTTGTAAATCATTCAGTGTTTTGGAGTGATGTGTTGAAATATCAACTTGTTTTTCTGCCATTACTTTAACGGCATTCGGGTTTAATCCATGTGTTTCTAGGCCTGCTGAGTAGAAGTTGTATTGTTCACCTTTTAAATATTTGGCCCAGCCTTCTGCCATTTGACTGCGGCATGAATTGCCTGTGCACAAAAATAAAATATTTTTTGACATGGTTTTCTCGTGAGTAATTGAAGAGGTTGAGTACTGTATTTTTCAGCTATTTTCTAAAGAGGCGTTAAATCAGCTTCAAAAGAGTCTATTATGCCTGATTTAATGTGGCTGATTTGAGCTGAATCATAAGGTTTGGCTTTTGCAAATCCCCAGACTGGCGATGGCCAGGCAATATCATTCTTATATCTGACAATATGATGAAAATGTAACTGGCTAACAATATTGCCAATGGCGCCCAAATTCAGCTTGTCAGCATTAAAGTTCTCCATCAAATATTTTGATAGGTCGCAAGATTCTTTGAGTAATTGATGCTGGTCATCCATTTCTAACTGGTAAATTTCAGTTAAATTTTCTTGTTGAGGCACTAAAATAAACCAGGGGTATTGGCTGTCATTCATCAGTAATAATAAACTGAGTGGAAATGAGCCAATGATGATGCAGTCATTGGCTAGTTTTTCATTGAGTATAAACATTATCGATTAAATTCCAGAGGTTGTCCTTTGATATTATCCAGTATTTTTCCTTGATGGTAGGCCAGTTGACCCGAGACAATGGTGCTGTCTATGCTGTGACTAAAGGTTTTTCCAGTCAATGGTGACCAACCACATTGATAGAATAACTCATCTTGTTTGACAATATGAGGTTGGTTGGGATTGACGATGGTTAAGTCAGCCCAATATCCTTCTCTGATGTAACCACGTTCTTTTATTTGAAAAATATCTGCAACAGCATGACTGGTTTTGTTAACGACAGTTTCCAATGGCATTTTTTGTTGGACCGAAAATTCCAGTAACATTTGTAAGGCATGTTGTACCAATGGCAACCCTGATGGCGCTTTAAGGTAGGTGTTTTGTTTTTCCTGCCATGTGTGGGGGGCATGATCAGTGGCTATGATGTCCAGTTTATTGTCAAGTACAGCCTGCATTAAAGCTTGTCGATCGTATTGGGTTTTTATTGCAGGATTGCATTTGATTTGTGTGCCCAGCGTGTCATAGTCTGTTTGGTCAAATGAAAGATGATGTACACAAACTTCCGCTGTAATTTGTTTGTCTTGATGTCGCGCTGAATTAAATAATTCGAGTTCTTTAGCGGTTGTGATGTGTAAAACATGTAATTTAGTGCCATGTTTTTGCGCCAGTGAAACAGCAAATGATGACGATAAATAACAGGCTTCTTCCGAACGAATATCTGGATGAAATCGAATGGGAATGTCTTCTCCATATTTCTCCGTAAAAATAGCCTCGTTTTTTAAAATGGTTGGTGTATCTTCACAATGCGTTGCAACGAGGGTGGGGGCATTGGCAAAAATTTGTTCCAGAATTTTAGGGTCGTCTACCAACATGTTGCCCGTTGAAGCCCCCATAAAAACCTTGATTCCACACGCATCGTTGGGATTTAAAGATTTGATGGCTTCTAAATTGTCATTACTGGCCCCCAAATAAAAGGCATAATTGGCGGCTGATTTTTTCTGTGCAATATTCTTCTTGTTTTGGAGTTGTTCAGAATCAAGTGTGGCGGGATTAACGTTGGGCATTTCCATGAAGCTGGTGGTGCCTCCCGCAACAGCGGCTCTTGATTCTGTATAAATAGAGCCTTTATTTAATAACCCAGGTTCTCTAAAATGTACTTGGTCATCAATCATTCCTGGAATAATTATTTTGTGGCTGGCATCAATGATTTTATCTGCTTGTTTTGTAGATAAATCAGAATCAATTTGTTCTATACGGCCATTCTGTATGAAAATATCTTGAAAATTACGTTTGTTTTCGTTGATGATTTCGGCATTGAGGATAAGTAATGATGTCATGATTATCTACCAGAAATGAGAAAAAAGATGCGTAATGTTGCAATATTAGTGGGTTTATGTAAAGAGAATCTTGATATATTTGGCTTAAGTTCCATAATTGTATAATAGGAAATGTTTAAACGATTTTAGGAATAAAATGAGAATTAAAAATGAACGTGTTTTATGGTTGTTCAGGGCTTATTTAAATACCATCGGTCCATTGATTGCTAGGGGTAGTGAACAATTAATGGTGACTGATGAGCGATTGTTAAAAATAATTCGTGATGCTTATTTGGAAAGTATTGAAGGCTACGCACTAAGAAATCATTTGGCGATTGTAAAAGAAAAAGTTTTCAGTGTTATCAGACTTTGGAAACGAGGTGTTTCTGAAGAGGAATTGGCCGAGGAAGTCAGGCAAGTAAATATTTATATTTATGGGCATGTGCATAAAAACCATCGAGGTGTTATTCGTTTTTTTAAAAGTGCCGTTGAAGAAAGTTTTAATAATGATTTCTTTCTTAACGCAGTGTCAGATGAAGAAGCGGAGCAGCAATTGAAGAAAATTGTTAATACAGTCGAAACATTTATTGAAGAAAAACCAGAAGACAAGGATGAGCATTTTTTTTACCAGAGTATACCTGGTCAATTAAAAAAGAATTCTGACTAATTTAAAAAGTGTATCTAACTCATGTCTAAAGCCATCATCATCTTTTTTATTTTTTTCTTGTCTTTATCATCATCTTTTTGTCATGCGGGAGTGCCTTTACAATTGGCAGATAGGAAAATAGTTTGTGTTGAAAGTGTGACCAAGTCAGGTGAGTCCAGAGTTGGTTCTGGTTTTTTTATCAGCGATGATTTGGTGGCAACCGTTTATCACCAGATACGAGGTGCAACTTCCAGTGTTTTTTTAAGTAACGGCTACAAAACAAAAGCACTGGTGGTTGATGCAAATCCCAGGATTGATATTGCCATTTTAAAAACGCCGAGTTCAGCGGCTGGTCAGTTTGATTTAAATTCAAAACCTCTGAGTTTAGGGCAGGAGGTATTTACCATTGGTTGTCCGCAGGGTTTAGAGCATACCTTATCACAAGGTTTTATCAGTCATGTCAAAAGATCATTAAACGGTAAAAAACTGATTCAGGTTGATCTATCAATCAGTAAGGGAAATAGTGGTGGACCATTAATTAATCAAAATGGTGAAGTGATTGGTATTATTTGGGGAAAACTAAAAAAATCTGCCAATATAAATTTTGCGATACCCATATCACAACTGAACGATCTCATTAAAAAGAATGGTATTGATTTGGAGTTTATGCGCCAGAGAAAAATAAAAGCGTTATTGGTGGAGATTGATGAAAGTCAGTCAATGGAGGAAGAAATAGAAAATTACCAAATATTACTTCGGTTTGATCCTGGTCATGAGTCGTCTCATTATTATTTGGCAAATCATTATTTTTTGAAAAAGCAATGGAATGTTGCTCTGGAGCATTATTCACAGATTGAAACATTAAATTCTGAATTCCGTGATGTTTTTTCCAAGCAATGTGAAATTTATTCAAAATTAGAATTACAAGGTCAAGTCGAAAAATTTGAACAGGCCGTTAAGGTTTGTCACAAAGCGATCAAACAACATTCAACGTCAGAGTCAAACTATCAATATTTAGCCAGAATTTATGACAATAAGGGGCTTTCTCATCAGGCGACTAAGTTGAGGCAACAATACAAATCGGAGTTGAACAGCGCGTCTGCTCAAACGAAACTTACTCCCTTGCAGGATAATCAATTAAATAGGTCAATAAGCAAGGTATCAACAGTCGTAAAATTACCGTTACCATTCAGTGAAAAAGTCGAAAACCCAAATAATCAAATGCTGAAACAGCCTGTTGAGCAATCAACAGGGGTAAATATCTATTTTTATTTATGGTTGATGACGGTCTTGGTCGCAATAGCCATTGGATTGTTCTTGATTTTAAAAAAGAGGAATGAATGATGGCGACCATTTTTTCAGTGCCATTATTCATCGCGGGTGCCATCAGTTTTTTAATCTTTATTGTCTTTGCATTTTTAAAAACAGAAGAAGAAA
>JABHHM010000305.1 GCA_018671575.1 Methylococcales bacterium
AACAAAAATCCTGCGCAATTTGGACATTTATTTATTTCACTTCCCCTTAATTTTGAATCATCCCTAATTATTCAATAAACTATCCCAATGCCCCATGGTTTCTTTGAGTTCTTCAATTTGAATTGGTTTGGTCAAATAATCATTCATACCAATCGCCATACACTCTTCTTTTACACCATCGAAATCATGCGCAGTCAATGCAATAATAGGAACTTGAGTCTTGTTTTCTGCTTCTCTGATTTTTTGGGTTGCTTCAAAACCATCCATCACAGGCATGTCTAAATCCATCAGAATAATATCAAATTTTTCATAGACTGCTAACGCCGCCACACCATTATCAACCACCATTGTATCGTAACCTAAAAAGTCCATCATTCCCTTGATAACCATTTGATTCACATGATTATCATCAACCACCAAAATTCGACCTTTGTAAGATTCTTTCTCGCCATCTGAATCTGCAAGCGTTGATGAGCCATCCTGTCCTGTTAATAATTCAAAATCAGTCAGTGCTTTTTCAAAAGGTAAAATAAAATGGAAGGTACTACCAACATTTTCTTCTGTTTCAAATTCAATATGCCCCCCCATCACCTTAACCATTTGTTCAGCAGCACATAAATTTGTACCCGATCCATCGCACTGACCTTCATTAAAATTATTTTCTATTTCTATAAAACAATTATTAATATGTTGCTGTACATTTTTTGCAAGACCAACCCCAGTGTCCTTGACTAAAAAATACAATTTAACAACATTATCTTTTCTTTCTAAAAGCCTGACTAAAATATTAATTTCGCCATTTTTAGTGTATTTTTTAGCATTTTCCAGTAAATTAGACATTACTTTTGTCAATTTTTCTGAATCACCATTGAGAGCAGTTGGAATATTACCATCCAGCTCAACAATTAAATCTACGCCATCCTGCCCCGTTAAATCACCTACTTCAAACACGACATTGTCAACCAATTCTTGTAGATTAAATTCTAAACTCATCAGTTCCATAATTCCTGCCTCAATGCTCATTCTTAAATACATATTTAAGTATAGCAATTAACTTTAATATCACACGGTTTCATACGGTTATCCGACCAAACAACCATTTTCCAGATGATATACTTGATTCATTCTATTCGCCAAAACCTCATCGTGAGTCACCAGAATAAAACTGGTTGCTTTGGTTTGATTCAATTTTAATATGACCTGATAAACTTGTTCTGCCGTTTTATTATCAAGATTACCCGTTGGTTCATCGGCCAAAATACAACTAGGCTCAGTAATAATTGCCCTAGCAATGGCGGCTCTTTGCCTTTCTCCACCCGATAATTCTGCGGGCCGATGTGTTAGACGATGCTGTAATTCAACCTCTTCAAGTATATCTTTAGCTTTTTGCATGGCCTCATCAAATCCCATTCCTCTAATTAATAATGGCATAGCAACATTCTCTAAGGCCGTGAATTCTGGCAACAAATGGTGGAATTGAAAAATAAAGCCCAGCGTTCTATTACGCATCATTCCTCGGTCTTTTTCATTGAGCGACGAAATCAACTGACCATCTACACGCACCTCACCAGAGGAGGGCACATCCAAACCGCCCAAAATTTGCAACAAGGTTGTTTTGCCTGAGCCAGAAGCCCCCATAATGGCACATCGCTCACCTTTTTTTATGGCAAAACCAACATGATCCAATACGCTAATCACATCCTCACCCTGCTTAAAGGTTTTACTTAAATCAACACATTCCAATGCAATATTATTATTCATATCTTAATGCCTCAGCAGGATGAATTTTAGCGGCTCGTCGTGCAGGATAAATGGTTGCAATCAATGTCAGACAAAAAGACACCAAGCTTATTTTTATCACATCATCTAAATGTAAATCAGAAGGCAATTTACTGATGTAATAAACAGAAGGATCAATAGCATGAAAATCAAACAATTTTTCAATCGCTGGCACAATCACATCCACATTTAAAGCCAATGACACACCACCCGCAATGCCCATCAATGTTCCAATAAAACCAATCAATGTTCCTTGTATTAAAAAAATTGACATAATACTGCCTGGCGAACTCCCCATTGAACGTAATATAGCAATTTCTCTTTCCTTGTCCGTCACCACCATCACCAACGTTGAAACAATATTAAAAGCAGCCACTGCAACAATTAACACCAAAATAATAAACATCATGCGTTTTTCTGTTTTAATGGCGAGAAAAAAGTTCTTATGTTCCAACGTCCAGTCTCTTACTCGGGAAACATTAGGCAATGACTGTTTAACCTCATTGGCAATACTTCTGGCAAAAAATAAATCATCCATTTTCAAACGCACACCATTGACTGACTTTCCAAGTCTGAACAACTTTGCTGCATCCGCAATATGAATGAATGCCATACCACGATCATACTCATACATACCCACATCAAAAATACCAGAAACTGTAAAACGCTTAATACGGGGAATAATACCTGCGGGAGTCACTGAAGCCTGAGGAGTTAAAACAGTTACTTTACTGCCAATGGTAGCACCTAAAATTGCCGCCAAATCCTTTCCGAGAATGATATTATAACTGCCTTTTTTTAAGGACGAAATCTCACTCATTTTTTTTACATGATCAGACACCATTTTTTCTGAATCAGGCAAAACCCCTCGAACCAAAGCACCACTGGCACGATGGTAATTCAACATTACTTCTTTTTTTATATACGGTGCAGCAGCCATTACTCGAGGATGTTCGACTGCTTTTTTTGCCACCATTTCCCAATCGTCAACCTGCCCCGTATAATTTGATAAAGTTGCATGTGATGTCATGCTCAAAATACGATTTCTTAATTCTTTTTCAAAACCATTCATCACAGACAACACCGTGATTAATGCCGTCACACCTAATGCAATGCCTATCATTGATGACATAGAAATAAAAGATATAAAATGGTTTTTACGTTTTGCTCGGGTATATTTCAAACCAATAAAAAGCTCTATTGGTAAATTTTTCATCATCTTAAAATCCTATATAGTTAAGTAATTTCCTCAATATTATTTTTCTAAAAGATAATATACTATTTAATGTATCTTTGAAAACTTTGGAGAATTTATTTTGGCAAATAAAATTGTAACCCAAAAGACAGCAATCATACCCTCTGCTCCCTTAGGAAAACGTGTTCCAACGGTGGATGAAGATGGCAAATATTTGATTGATTTTATGATGATTGTCAGAGGACTGAAAACCATGCCCCGCCAAGTCAGAGAAGAAAAAATTAAATTATTGTATGGTGTTTTAGGCTGGTACAATAAAGCCGTGGTTTATGCCGACTTAAATCTCAAACTCAACTTATTATGGGTCAGTCTAAGATCTGATGAAGGCTCAACCATGCAAATATCCTCTGCACTCAACATCATGATTCCTGAAGCCGTATTAGTTGGCAACTACTCTTTCTTTGGTTCTAGCACCTAACTGTTTTTTCAATAAATCATACCTTGATTGTGTATATTTTAATGCTGGACCTTGCAAAGACCGCTTGATAATTGCATTGTGATAGGCCTGAAGCGCATACTTTCTTTGGCCTAGCTGCTCAAAAGAAATCCCCAACCCCATCCACCAAGTGCTTTGAGCTGGATTCAGCACCAAAGCTTTTTGATAAAGCTGAATAGACGCTTTATTTTGCTTATTGCGTTGATAAAGCGCCGCTAAATAAGCCAGATACAAACTATCTTTTTGAGCCTCAGGCAAACCTTGCCTTAAGACCACAATTGCCTGCGTTAGATTTTTTTCCTGCAAATAAATAGTTGCCAATAATTTTGACAATTGAACATTGTCTGACTGCAATGCCAAACCATTATTCAATAATTTTTTTGCCGCAACCGTCTCCCCAGTACGCAACATCAATGTTGCCAAGGTTGAACGAGCCAAAACGTGTGTTTCATCTTTAAAAAGTGCCGCATTGAGTTGATCCCTTGCTTTTTCTATTCGATTTTTACGAATATTTTTTAAAGCTGAACGATAAAAAGACTCGGCTTTTTTCTTTTTGGAAACAACCGTTTTTTTCTTTACCTGCTTTACTGGACTCACTGCCTTCACTATTTTTTTAGCTGGCACAATCATATTTGTGTTGTTGTCTTTAACAGAATTTTCTCTAACAATGGGTACGATAACTTCTTTAACTTTTACAACAACAGGCTCGACTGATTTTTTTTCTAGCTTAGGTTTGACATTGTTATTGGCCACAGGCTTAGTCGTGACAACTTCGGATACTTTAGAAACATCCTTTGTTTTTGGTATTGATATTTTATTATTTTTACCTGATTCAACAACTGTAGGGCGTTTTTCAAAAGTAAGTGCTGTTGCAAAAATTTGGTCAATCATGTTTTGTGATTTAGTAACCAAGGTATTGGCATCAATTGTTTTTTCTACTGATTTTTTTATTTGAAGCTTGTCAGTCTCAGTTGATTTTACAGTTATTGATGTTTGTTTTTCAGTAATGACAGGTGACACACTCGGTAAAATTTCTTGCTGCATCACTGCAACTTTTGCATTATCTGATTCATTTTTATTGGATAAATAAAGATAGGAAATCACTGTACTGGCAAAAAAACCAGCCACCACAATAGCAATCAAACGATGATTATTACCCACCTGATCAACATCATTAACCAAAGGAATTTGCAACATTTCTTCATTATTTTGTTGCGGCTGACTCAGTTGGTTTCGTGACTCTAGATCTTGCAACATATTATTGATTAGGCTCATACTATTTATTCCTACTTAAACTACCGATACAGGGTTACATCACAAAATAAACCAGCCCAAAACCAGCAACAGCACTCATCCCAAGTCCCAGAATAGTCATCATAAAGGGGTTAGATGAATCACCATCTTTAAGATAGTCGGTATCTTGTGCTGCAATTTTAATGTGATGACCTGTAATTACTTTATCACCATGCCCATAGGCAGACAATAAAGCCTTATGACATAAAATATTAACCAATCTTGGAATTCCCCCACTCAATTTAAAAGTTGCCTTTAATGCACCCTTATTAAACAATGGAAGGCCATTATATCCCGCAATTTGTAATCGATGAGAAATATAGCCCTCAAGACCTTGCTTATCCAATGACCTAAGATGATAAGAAAAAGTAATTCGTTGCTTTAACTGACGTAAAGAATTTAAGTTCAGACGTTTATCAAGCTCTGGCTGACCAAATAACACAACATGCAACAATTTACTGGTTTCTGTTTCAAGGTTGGTCAACAAACGCAGTGTTTCCAAGCTATCCTCAGGCAATGACTGAGCTTCATCCAACAACAAAACAACTTTCTTATTTTTTTTATTAATTTCTATCAATTTTTCATTGATTAATTTAAGCAAATGATGCTGCCCTGTATTCTCTTCATCAATGACACCCAGCTCTTCAGCTACAGCAATATGCAATCCTGTTGGTGTTAAGCTAGGATTGGGAATGTAAATAGTCACCGTATTTTTATCTAAGGTATTCAGTAATTTTCGACACAATAAAGTTTTACCCGTACCAACCTCACCCGTTACTTTGATAAAGCCTTCACCATGTTTCAATGCAATTGACAACACATTAAACGCTTGCTGATGTGAGGTGAATTTATAAAAATAATTGGTATTGGGTGTTAAGGTAAAAGGTAATTCTGAAAAATTGAAGTAATCTAAGTACATGATCCTATCCTCGAATATTTATTCTTTTTCTTGTTGATTCCATTGCTTGACATTCTGATAGCTCTTCTGGATTTCATTTTGCCAATGCGAATTACCGCCGACAACAATGGGCTTTATCAAAATAACCAATTCACTTTTAATGGCTCTGTCTTTTTTATGTTTGAACAAATTGCCCAAAATTGGAATATCACTTAAAAATGGGGTAGCGGCAGAATTATCTTCTTTGATGGTTTGCATTAAACCACCAATAACAACAATTTGATTATTTTTTGCGCGGATAATGGAATCAGACTCTCGCACATTACTTAAAGCTAAAGGCAATGGCAATGTAGCTGAACCAACAGGTACCTGTTTTACTTTCTCCGAAATATCAGTTACGGTTGGATGAACATGTAAAACCACCGTATTATCTTCAGCAATTTGTGGCGTCACATCCAAAGCTATACCAGAAAAAAAGCGCTCTAATTCTGCCTCGGGTTGTTCTGTTACGGTTGAATTACCACCATTATTAACACTAACGCCTGTCACACTGGTGACAAAATATTCTTCTCTACCGACCTTGATCACCGCTTTTTGATTATTAACAGTTGAAATTCGAGGACTGGATAATGTTTGCACACTGCCTTGAGTTTTTAGCAATTCAACAAAAGCGGTAAAATCAGTCGCAGTGATAGCCGCAGAAAATATACCCCCAAAAGCAGAAACATTGGAATTGGTAATTTGGGTACTATTATCCACTAATATATCTTGTATTTGATTTTCACCCGTCAATGCATCAACCAATAGATTTTCTTGTCCTGTCACTGATACATTACGAATACGAGGATTTAGAGACCCATTATTACTGGCATTTTCTGACAGACCATCCCTAAAAAAACTCCCACCACCCGTTTGTGAAAATAAAACATCACGACCACCATCAGGGTTACCAATAGCCCCCCAATTGATACCTGACTGAAAACCATCATTCAATGTAACCTCTAAAATTTTAGCCTCCAGAATCACTTGTTTATTAATCGAATATTGTACTCGACTGATATATTGTTCAACTTCCCTAATATCCGAAGGCAATGCTCTGATAATCACCAACCCCGTTAATGGGCTAACAACAACACTTTTTACCAATTTAGGCGTTAAAGGCTCATTCGATGCTTGAGGCAATTGTAAATTCAGTGCATTAGTAGGGTTTAACGTTGTAGCCGTTGTTGTTAAATTTCCTGCAGGAGAAGTCGTGGCGGTGGTGGCTGGAGCTGTTGTTGTTTCATCGTTTGATTCATCGTCATTTATCCCTAAAATGGCTTTCAAAGAATCTTCCAGTTCTTTCCAAAAATCGGATTGTGTCGTCGTGGTAATTTGATTACCGCCTCCCGAAGCAGATCCTCCTGATGATTCACCGCCACTCGAATCACCTGTACTAATTTTTGTCTCCGACGTTCCGTTACGCTTGATATTCAGATAATTTATTTTATATATTTTAGATTGCAACCGAATCGGTAAAACTCGGTATGTCCGTCCTTTTTTAGAATACTCATAACCATAAACATCCCTTAATGATTCCATTACTTCAGGAATGGTGACATTGTTTAATGTCAGAGAAATTTGACCTGCAACGGAAGGATGAACAATCATATTATATTGAGTCCCACTCACCAAGCTCATAAAAAATGCCTGGGCAGGTGTTTCTGTCACCGAGATATCAAAATGAGCTTCCTTATAAACAGCTGTATTTTTAATCGCCTCAAGATGAATGTTAGGCAACAAAGCATCCTGTACCGCTTTCGGCGGCTCAATGATCGGCGTCATTTTGGTTTCCAGTTCATCTACATCTTCTGGCTTAAATGTCTTCTCCAGGTTACTCTGAAATACTTGTGTATCAGATACACCCTTGTTTTTATGCTGACTACAGCTCATTAAACAGCACGTTAACAAACTTAATAACAGGAATTTATTCAAGATTATATTTTTATTCATTTTTTATTGTCTTTAAATTTTAAGGAACGTTCCTAAGGCAACTCGCAATCAATAAAGCCTCATATTGCGCGTTACCTACATAAGCAGGTGACCATAATTATATTAACATTTTCACTCAATATTTTCCGCCCTTTGGCACTACTACTCTGACCGAATAGACCTCTATGCAATCAGAGCAGTAACACCAAAGGTCAAAAAATCTTGAGCAAAAATTTTGTTAAGATAA